>CANQQQ010000024.1 GCA_947626025.1 uncultured Clostridia bacterium | reverse complement strand
AGAGCTTATAAGTTATATCAGGTATTTCAAACACTATATTTATCAATAAAGTGTGACATATGTTTGACAAACCTACATATAAAAATTACAAAAATGCAAAAAAAGCTTGACATACGGGTGTAAGCATTGTATAATATAGAAGTTGTAAATTCGCGATGAAACAGAATGTGGCTACAGAAAGTCAGTATATGACTGAATGGAGGGAACTTCTGTGGAGTATGTCGTGGCTTAGACCAGGCGATAAGTTTTAGTTATAAAAACGCTTATCCCAAGAAAAAATATAGAAGATAACTTGGGATTAAAAAATGATAAATCAGGAAACACCAGGAAGCGTTTTAAAACTTGCCGTAATAATTTAATGTAAATTGCTAATTGCGTAAGCATTGGATAAATACTTTATGTGGTACATATACTCAACGTTTGAATAAATTCTAAAATCACTCGGAAGGAAAAATCCAAATATTAAAATTATATAGCAATTTCAATAAGGTCAAAAAATAAAGAAGGAGGGAAAATTACTATGGCAGTTGCAAACAAAGTTACAAGTAGTGAAAAAATCAGAATAAGATTAAAAGCTTATGATCATGATGTTCTAGATCAGTCTGCTGAAAAAATAGTAGATACTGCTAGAAGAACAGGAGCAAAAGTTTCAGGTCCTATTCCACTACCAACAAGAAAAGAAGTTGTAACAGTTTTACGTTGTCCTCATAAGTACAAAGATTCAAGAGAACAATTCGAAATGAGAACACATAAAAGAGTTATTGACATTTCTTATCCAACACAAAAAACTATTGATAGTCTAATGAAATTAGAACTACCAGCAGGTGTTGATATAGAAATGAAATTGTAAAAATAAAAAGAGATTTTACCTTTTGAACTTTTAAAAACTAAAAGGAAACCATGCTGGTATTAGGTATCAGCCAATAGTTAAGGAGGAAAAATTAAAATGGAAAAAGCAATTATAGGTAAGAAAGTTGGAATGACACAAATATTTGATGAAAAAGGATTAGTTGTTCCAGTTACAGTAATTGAAGCTGGACCATGTGTAATAGCTCAGGTGAAAACAGTTGATACAGACGGATACAACGCTATTCAATTAGGTTACGGCGAAGTAAAAGAAAGTAGAATTAATAGACCAGAGAAAGGTCATTTTACGAAAGCAAAATTAACACCAAAAAAACATTTAAGAGAATTCAGAGTTAATGACATAGCTGATGCTACAGTAGGTAGTGAAATCAAAGTAGATGTTTTTGAGGCTGGAGATAAAATAGATGTTCAAGGTACTACAAAGGGAAAAGGATTTCAAGGTGTTATTAAACGTCATGGACAATCTAGAGGACCTATGGGACATGGATCTATGTATCATAGAAGACCTGGTTCAATGGGATCAACATCAACACCAGGTAGAGTATTTAAAGGTAAAAAACTACCAGGACATATGGGAGTTCAAACTGTAACAATACAAAACCTAGATGTTATAAGAGTAGATCTTGATAAAAATGTAATTTTAGTAAAAGGTAGTGTACCTGGATCTAAAGGAGCAATATTAAAAATAAGAAAAACTGTAAAAAACAGTAAATAATAGAAAGGAGGAAATAGAAAATGCCTAAAATAGATGTATATGATATTAAAGGTAAGAAAGTAAGCGAAGTTGAATTAAGTGATGAAGTGTTTGGAATAGAACCAAATGAAGAATTAGTTCAAGCTGCAGTTGTTAATTACTTAGCTAATCAAAGACAAGGTACACAAAGCACAAAAACTAGAGCTGAAGTAAGAGGCGGTGGCAGAAAACCTTGGAGACAAAAAGAAACAGGTAGAGCAAGACAAGGAAGTATACGTGCTCCACAATGGATTAAAGGTGGTATAGCTTTAGGACCAAAACCACGTTCATACAGATACACAATTAATAAAAAAGAGAGAAGAATCGCTATAAAATCTGTATTAAGTTCAAAAGTATTAGAAAATCAATTAACAGTTGTAGATAAGATTGCTTTTGATGAAATAAAAACAAAAAATATGGTAACAGCTTTAAATAATTTAAAAATTGAAGGAAAAGCACTTGTAATGTTACCAGAGAAAGATGAAAATGTTCAAAAATCAGCAAGAAATATTGAAGGAGTTAAGACAACATTAGTAAACACAATAAATGTTTATGATTTATTAAAATATAATAAATTAGTTGTTACTCTAGATGCTGTTAAGAAATTAGAGGAGGTGTACGCATAGATGATAGCAGAGGAAATAATAATAAGACCAATAGTAACTGAAAAATCTAGTGGCGGATTACAAGATAGAAAGTATACCTTTGAAGTTAGTAAAAAGGCTACAAAAGTTGACATTGCTAAAGCTGTAGAAAAACTTTTTGAAGTAAAAGTATTAAAAGTAAATACAATAACAGTTCGAGGAAAAGAAAAAAGAGTAGGTGTTCATACAGGAAGAACAGCTGAATGGAAGAAAGCTATTGTAACAATAGATACAAATCCAGGACAAAGGACATACCTTGTAAAAGGTGGAAAAGAAGTTAAGGCTACTAAAAAATACAAGGATTCAATATCTGAATTTATGGGAGCTTAGCTTTGAAAAATAATATCGAGAAATGACTCGGATAATAAAGAATAGCTGCGATGCGGAGCAGGAAAAAATCCGTAAATATGATAATAGTAGAAAAGAATTTATAAAAAAACGCGTATTACAAAAAAATAAGTTCAATATTCATAGGTGTGAGTCTGTATGTTGAGAATATTTTTAAATGGAGTTTTTTATAAATTCAAGAAAGGAAAATTAAAATGGGAATGAAACATTTTAGAGCATATACTCCATCAAGAAGAAATATGATTCTTTCTGATTATGCAGAAATCACTAAGAAAACTCCTGAAAAATCTTTACTTGCTAAAAAGAAAGAAAAAGCAGGAAGAAACTCTTATGGTAGGATAACAGTTAGACATCAAGGTGGAGGAAATAGACAAAAATATAGAATAATTGATTTTAAACGTAATAGAAACGATGATATGGTAGCAACTGTAATTGGTATAGAATATGATCCAAATAGAAGTGCAAACATAGCATTACTAGAATATGAAAATGGAGAAAGATCTTATATTTTAGCACCACAAGGTTTAACAGATGGAGCTAAAGTAGTATCTGGAAAAAAAGCTGATATAAAACCAGGAAACTGTATGCAAATTGAAAATATACCAGTTGGTACATTAATTCATAATATAGAGTTAAATCCTGGTCAAGGAGGAAAATTAGTAAGAAGTGCTGGTCAATCTGCTCAATTGATGGCTAAAGAAGGAAAATATGCACATGTAAGATTACCTTCTGGAGAAATGAGATTAATTTTAGTTAATTGTAGAGCAACAATTGGTACAATAGGAAATTCAGATCATGAGAATGTAAAACTAGGAAAAGCAGGAAAAACAAGACACTTAGGAATTCGTCCAACAGTTCGTGGATCAGTTATGAACCCAGTAGATCACCCTCATGGTGGTGGTGAAGGTAGAGCACCAGTAGGACGCCCAGGACCAATGACACCTTGGGGAAAACCAGCAAACGGATATAAGACAAGAAAGAAACATAATAGAACAGACAGACTAATTGTTAAGAGAAGAGGTGGAAAATAATGTCAAGATCAAGTAAGAAAACACCATTTGTAGAAGCAAAACTTTTAAAAAGAGTTGAAGCTATGAATGAATCAGGAAATAAAGAAGTCCTAAAAACATGGTCAAGAGCATCTACTATTTATCCACAAATGATTGGTCATACAATCGCAGTTCATGATGGTAGAAAACATGTACCAGTATACATTTCAGAAGAAATGGTAGGACATAAATTGGGAGAATTTGCTCCAACAAGAACATTTAAAGGCCATGCCGGAGAAAAGGCAACAACAGTAAAGAAATAGAAGGAGGTAATAAGTAAGATGGAAGAAAATACAGTATTAGAAGCTAGAGCAACTCTAGGAGATGCTAGAATATCTTCTCGAAAAGTAAAAATTGTAGCAGATCTAATTAGAGGAAAAGATGTAAATGAGGCTTTAGCTATCGTAAAATATACACCAAAAGCAGCATCTCCAATAGTTGAAAAGTTATTGAAATCAGCTATTGCGAACGCTGAAAATAATCATAATATGAATGGTCAAAACTTATATATTGCTGAAATCTATGCAAATCAAGGCCCAACAATGAAAAGAATAAGAGCAGCAGCAAAAGGTTCAGCTGTAAGAATAAGAAAAAGAACAAGTCATATAACTATAGTTTTAAGAGAAAGATCATAGAGGTGAAAGAAAGGAGGAGTCTAGAAGATGGGACAAAAAATGCATCCACATGGATTAAGAGTAGGTGTAATTAAAGATTGGGACTCAAAATGGTATGCTGATTCTAAAAATTTTAGTGACTACTTAGTAGAAGATAAAAAAATCCGTGAATATGTAAAGAAGAAATTATATATTAGTGGTATTTCTAGAATAGAGATTGAGAGAAATGCTAAAATGGTAAAAGTAAATGTATATACTGCAAAACCAGGACTAGTAATAGGTAAAGGCGGAACACTTGTAGAAAGTTTAAAAGCTGATCTACAAAAAATAATCAATAAAGACGTAAATTTAAATATTGTTGAGGTAAAGGATATTGATACAGATGCACAATTAGTTGCTGAAAATATTGCATCTCAACTAGAAAGAAGAATTTCATTTAGAAAAGCAATGAAACAAGTAATGCAAAAAGCTATGAAAGCTGGAGCATTAGGAATTAAAACAGCAGTTTCTGGAAGATTAGCAGGAGCTGATATGGCCAGAACAGAATTTTATAAAGAGGGAACAATTCCTCTACAAACTTTGAGAGCAGACATAGACTATGGATTTGCTGAAGCAAATACAACTTATGGAATAATTGGTGTAAAAGTTTGGATTTATAAAGGTGAAGTTCTTCCTGAAAAAAAAGTTAAAACAGAAGGGGGAGAACAATAATGCCATTAATGCCAACAAGAACAAAGTTTAGAAAAGTACAAAAAGGTAGAATAAGAGGTAAAGCTTCTAGAGGAGACAAAGTATCTGATGGAGAATTTGGACTTCAAGCTTTAGAAATAGGTAGAATTAAATCTAACCAAATAGAAGCAGCCCGTATTGCAATGACACGTTATATTAAGAGAGGTGGTCAAGTGTGGATAAAAATATTCCCAGACAAACCAATTACATCTAAACCTCTTGGAACTCGTATGGGTAAAGGAAAAGGAGCTCCAGAATATTGGGTAGCACCAGTTAAACCAGGAAGAGTAATGTTTGAAATTGCTGGTGTATCAGAATCTGATGCTAGAGAAGCAATGAGACTAGCTGCAAATAAACTACCAATAAAAACAAAATTTGTTGTAAGAGAAAATAAAGTAGGTGGTGATAGTGATGAAGATAAATAAAATAAATGAAATGTCTTCACCAGAGCTTGAAAAAGAATTAGGTGAATTAAAAACTGAGTTATTTAAACTAAGATTTAGCCTAGCAACAAATGGATTAGATAATCCTTTAAAAATAAAAGAAGTTAAGAAGGATATTGCTAGGATAAATACAGTTTTAAGACAAAGAGAACTAGCAGAGAAGAAAGATGCTTAAAAATATTAATGATATAGCTAAGAAAGGAGAAGATTATGGAAGAAAGAAATCTTCGTAAAGTTATGGTTGGTACAGTTACATCTGATAAAATGGATAAGACAGTAGTAGTATCAGTTAAAACTAGTGTTCGTCATAGTATATATAACAAAACTATGAAAAGAACATATAAGTTAAAAGCACATGACGAAGAAAATGCTTGTCATGTGGGTGATAAAGTTAAAGTAATGGAAACAAGACCACTTTCTAAGGATAAGAGATGGAGAGTAGTAGAAATAATGGAAAAGGCAGTGGTTAAATAAAATTAAAAATTAGTATATGAAGGAGGAAAAACTATAATGATACAACAACAAAGCATATTAAAAGTAGCTGATAATACTGGTGCAAAAGAAATCATGTGTATCAGATGTTTAGGTGGATCATACAGAAGATATGCACACATTGGTGATGTAATAGTTGCTTCTGTAAAAACCGTTGCTCCAGGTGGAACTGTAAAAAAAGGTCAAGTAGTTAAAGCTGTAGTTGTTAGAACAAAAAATCCTACAAGACGTGCAGATGGTTCTTATGTTAGATTTGATGAAAATGCTGCTGTTATAATAAAAGAAGATGGTACACCAACTGGAACTCGTATATTTGGACCAGTAGCTAGAGAATTAAGAGATGGTGGATATATGAAGATTTTATCTTTAGCACCTGAAGTTCTTTAGAATTACGATAAAGAGAGAATATAAAATATTCAATAAAAGAGGTGAAATTAATGAATATAAAAAAAGGCGATACTGTTAAGATTTTATCAGGAAATGATAAAGGAAAAACAGGAGAAGTTATGGAGATTATACCTAAGACAGAAAAAATTGTCGTTAAGGGTGTAAATATTAGAAAAAAACATGTAAAACCTAAAAAGCAAGGAGAAGAAGGCGGAATAATATCAGTAGAATGTGCAATACATAGTTCAAAAGCCAATGTAGTATGCCCTAAATGTGGAAAGGCAACTAGAATAGGTTATACTATGGAGAAGGATGAGAAAATACGTGTTTGCAGAAAATGTGGAGCAAAAATAAAATAGACTAAGAAAGGAGGATTAAATTGGCAATGAGTGTATTAAAAGATCAATATGTTAAAGATGCTATTCCAGCATTAATGAAAAAATTTGAATATAAATCAGTCATGCAAGTTCCAAAACTTGAAAAAATTGTTATAAATATAGGTTTAGGAGATACTAGGGATAATCCAAAAGACTTAGAAAATGCAATAAAAGATTTAAGTATAATTACAGGACAAAAACCAGTAATTACTAAAGCTAAAAAATCTATAGCTGCATTTAAACTAAGAGAAGGAGCAAATGTAGGATGCAAGGTTACGCTAAGAGGAGAAAAAATGTATGAATTCGCTTATAAGTTATTCAATACAGCTCTTCCTAGAGTTAGAGATTTTAGAGGTGTTTCTACAACTTCTTTTGACGGAAAAGGAAATTATTCATTAGGAGTAAAAGAACAATTAATATTTCCAGAAATAGAATATGACAAAGTTGATAAATTAAGAGGAATGGATATTATATTTGTAACAACAGCTAATAAAGATGAGGAAGCAAGAGAATTATTATCTTTATTAGGAATGCCGTTTAAAAATTAAGAGATAATTGCCATTTGGCATTGTTGTTCATCAAAAGAAAATTATATATAACATAGTTTTAAGTATTTCTTTTTTGAACGCCTAGCCAAATAACAATTCTTTGTTAATTTTAATAAAGTGAAGTTAAGAAAAGAATTTAAGGATTAGAAGAAGGAGGAACAAACTAGATGGCAAAAAAATCAATGATTGCAAAGCAACAAAAACCACAGAAATATGCAACAAGAGAATATAATAGATGTAAGTTATGTGGTAGACCACATGGATATATAAGAAAATATGGTATATGCCGTGTATGTTTTAGAGAATTAGCTCATAAGGGAGAAATTCCTGGAGTCACTAAAGCTAGTTGGTAAAAATGATAAAAGTAAGAAAAAATTAAAACAGTGTTTTTCCAATGGTACTTGAAAATTTTGCAAAGCGAAATTTATTCAAGCAAGGAAATAAAAAATCTTAAATTATTATCAACACGTGAGAATGAGCAAAAAAATAATGCGATATAAAATAAGCGGATGGTGAATTAGGAAAATAAAAGTGAAAATAAAATAACGTAGAGAAGGAGGAATTGCTAGTATGGTAACTACAGATCCAATAGCAGATATGTTAACAAGAATTAGAAATGCAAATACAGCAAAACACAAAAATGTTGATATTCCAGCATCTAAAATGAAGTTAGCTATTGCTAAGATATTATTTGAAGAAGGATATATAAAATCTTTTGAAGAATTAGCAGGAGAAAATCAATCAACTATTAGAGTTACTTTAAAATATGATGAAAAAGGTAAGAGAGTAATTGATGGTATAAAAAGAATAAGTAAACCAGGACTAAGAATATACTCTTCAAAAGAAGATTTACCAAGAGTATTAAATGGTTTAGGAATAGCAATTGTTTCTACATCTAAAGGAATAATGACAGATAAAGAAGCAAGACAAAATGGTTTAGGTGGAGAAGTTATTGCATATGTATGGTAGACAAAAACTTAGAAGTTAGTAATTAAATAAAATTAGAAAATAGAGAGGTGAAAAATAATGTCAAGAATAGGAAAACAACCTATTACAATTCCAGATGGAGTAGAAGTTAAGTTGGATGGAAATAAAATTTCTGTAAAAGGTCCTAAAGGAACACTTGAAAAAGAAATCAATCCAATGATGAGTGTAGCTATAGAAGGAAATACAGTAACTGTTACAAGACCAAATGATGAAGCTTTATCTAAAAGTTTACATGGTTTAACTAGAACTTTAATTAACAATATGATAATAGGAGTAAAAGAAGAATTTAAAAAAGAATTAGAAATAAATGGTGTTGGTTACAGAGTTGCAAAACAAGGAAATAACCTTAATCTAACATTAGGGTATTCTCATCCAGTAATATTTGAAGCACCAGCTGGTATAACTTTTGATGTTCCAAATGCAAATCAAATTATAGTAAGAGGAATTGATAAAGAACTTGTTGGTCAAACAGCAGCTGTTATTAGAACAAAGAGATTACCTGAAGTATATAAAGGTAAAGGTATCAAATATGCTGACGAAGTTATACGTAGAAAAGAAGGAAAAGCAGGTAAAAAATAATTTTAAGGTTATAAATAAAAAACTAAATATAATAAGAGAATTTCTGAGAAAGGAGATAGAAAAATGCTTTCTAAAACTAATAGAAAAATGGAAAGAACAAGAAGACATATACGTGTTCGTACAAAAATAAGTGGAACATCTGAATGTCCAAGACTTTGCATTTATAGAAGCAATACAAACATTTATGCTCAAATAATTGATGATACAAAAGGTGTTACTTTAGTTTCTGCATCTACATTAGATAAAGAAGTTAAAGAAAAACATAGTAATACAGTAGCTGCAAAAGAAGTTGGAGCACTTATTGCTAAAAGAGCTCTTGAGAAAAAAATAAAAAATGTTGTATATGATAGAGGACGGATATATTTATCATGGAGTAGTAAAAGAGTTAGCAGAATCAGCTCGTGAGGGAGGATTACAATTCTAATAAGTATTTAAAACTTTAATGATAAAAATATAGAGATATATTCTCTATAAGGGATAATTAGGAGAAGGAGGAAAAAACCTAAAATGGAAGAAAATCAAAATCCAGTTGAATTAAAAGAAAAAGTTGTATCTATCAGCAGAGTAGCAAAAGTTGTTAAAGGTGGTAGAACATTTAGATTTAGTGCTGTTGTTGTTGTTGGAGACGAGAATGGACATATAGGTGTTGGAAATGGTAAATCATCAGAAGTTCCTGATGCAATAAAAAAAGCAATTCAAGATGCTAAGAAAAATTTAGTTACAGTTCCAGTTGTAGGAACAACCATTCCTCATGAATTTATTGGAAGATTTGGAAGTGCTAAGGTTGTGTTAAAACCAGCAGCTGTTGGTACAGGACTTATAGCAGGAGGTAGTGTTAGACCAGTTCTAGAACTTGCAGGATATAAGGACATAAGAACAAAAATTATTGGAACTACAAATCCTAGAAATGTTGTATCAGCTACAATTCAAGCACTTTTAAATATGAACACAGTAGAAGAAGTTGCAGCTAAAAGGGGTAAAAAAGTAGAAGAAATTTTATAAAAAAATTTTTTAGAAAATTTTGTAATTTTTTAAATTTTATACTTGAATATTTTATTAGATTACTATAAAATAAAAAGGAGGGAAAAAAATGCAATTAGACGGATTAAAATCTGCAACAGTTAAAGTTAGAAGAAGAATTGGTCGTGGTGTAGGATCTGGACTTGGTAAAACTTCAGGAAAAGGGCATAAAGGTCAAAAAGCAAGATCAGGTGGAGGAGTAAGACGTGGTTTTGAAGGTGGTCAAACTCCACTATATAGAAGATTACCAAAAAGAGGTTTCAAAAACATTCATGCTAAAGAATATACAGAAGTAACTTTAACAATGCTAAGCAAATCAACAGTAGAAGAAGTAGATGCAGCAACACTTTTAGCAGATGGAATAATAAAAAAAGTTAGAGATGGAATAGTCATACTTGGAACAGGTTCAATTGATAAAAAACTAACAGTCAAAGCTAATAGATTTACAAAATCTGCCGAAGAAAAAATCGTAGCTGCAGGAGGAAAGATAGAGGTGATTTAATTGTTACAAACGATAAAAAATGCAATAAAAACCCCAGAGGTTAGAAAGAGATTATTGTACACATTATTGCTTATAGTAATATTTAGATTAGGATGTTATTTAACAGTTCCTGGAGTAGATGCTGTTGCTCTTGCAGATGCAATGAGTTCATCAGCATCTGGATTTGGAAGCTTAATTAACATTATTTCAGGAGGAGCTTTATCAAGATTTACAATGTTTGCTATGAGCATAAGCCCATATATTACAGCATCAATAGTAATTCAATTATTAGCAATGGTTATTCCATCTTGGGAAAGAATGACAAAAGAAGGTGGAGAACTAGGAAGACAAAAATTAAATAAATATACAAAATATTTAACAGTTGTACTTTCTTTAATTGAAGGATTAGGAATATATCTATCTTACAGAAGTTATGGTATATTCGTAGATAATACATTCCTTACTGGAGCAACAGTTGTATTATCATTAATCACAGGAACATGCTTACTTATGTGGTTGGGTGATGAAATAACAAATAAAGGAATTGGAAACGGAATTTCAGTAATAATTTTTGTAGGTATTATATCTGGACTTCCAGCAGGAGCAGTTACTTTATATAATTTAATGTTTACAGCAACAGGATTTTCTACAACAGGATTAATTACAGCTTTAGGAGTTATAATAGGAGCAATTATCTTGGTAGCAGGTGTTGTATTTGTGCAAGAAGCTGAAAGAAGAGTTCCTGTTCAATATGCAAAAAAAGTTGTTGGTAGAAAAATGTATGGTGGACAAAATACTCATATTCCATTAAAACTTGTAATGGCAGGAGTTATGCCAATAATATTTGCATCATCATTCATGACATTCCCTGCAATGATTATTTCGATGTTTAATCAAAATATTGCAAGCGAAACAGGCTTTTGGGCTGTTATTTATAAATTTTCATTGGCTACATCATCATCAAGTGTGCCAATAGGATATTCAATAGCAAATGCCATAGTGTATTTACTATTAATAGTAGGATTTACTTTCTTTTATACATATGCAACATTTAATCCTGCAGAAGTGTCAAGTAATATTAAGAAAAATGGAGGATTTATACCTGGTATAAGAGCAGGAAAACCAACTACTGACTATTTATCTTCTATAATATCAAAAATAGTATGGTTTGGAGGATTGTTCTTATCAATTATAGCAATATTACCAATGTTATTGAGATTTACAAATTTAGACATTTCTTTTGGAGGAACATCTATACTTATCGTAGTAGGAGTTGCATTAGAAGTTATCCAACAATTAGAATCACAACTTGTAATGAGACATTATAAAGGATTCTTAGACTAATGAAAGGAAAATTATTATGATACTAATAATGTTAGGAGCACCTGGTACAGGCAAAGGAACAGTTGCTGGAATTCTATCAAAAGAACTAGGAATTGTTAGTGTATCAAGTGGAGATATATTTAGAAAAGCTATAGCAGACAAGACAGAATTAGGAAAAGAAGTTGAAAAGTATCTTGCTAATGGAGCATTAGTTCCAGATGAACTTACTATAAGGGTAATTGAGGCAAGATTATTAGAACCAGATTTAGATAAAGGAGTAATATTAGACGGATTTCCAAGAACGACTCATCAAGCAGAAGAATTAGATAAATTTTTAAACGAAAACGGAAAAAAGGTCACAAAAGTTATAAATTTGGTAACACCAAAAGAGGAAATTGTTGAACGAATTGTAAATAGAAGAATTTGTTCAAATCAAAATTGTAAGACAGTATTCAATATGAAATTAAATCCACCAAAAGTAGAAGGTGTATGTGATGTTTGCGGTGGAGAATTAATTCAAAGAAAAGATGATAAAGAAGATGTAATTAATAGCAGATTAGATACATATTATACTGAAACTGCACCAATAGAGAAATTCTATGAAGAAAAAGGATTATTGTATTCAACACAAATAAGTGAGAAAATAAATAGATTAGCGGATAAAGTTGCTAAAGATGTTGTTGAATTGTTAAAATAGATATAAGACAAGGCACGGAGAAGTGAGAAAAAATAGAAAAAGATAAAATTAATTTTATCTTTTTCTATTTTTGCGAATAATGCATTAAAGTTTTATAAAGGAAAAATCATAAATTTATTGTGCCAATATATTAAAGGGGTTAATAATGATAGAGATTAAATCAAAAAGAGAAATAGAATTAATGAAAGAAGCTTGCAGAATTACTGCATTAGTTCATAAAACTCTTGAAGAAGCTATAAGACCAGGAATAACAACTTTAGAATTAGATAAGTTAGCTGAAAAAGTTATAAGAGATAATGGAGGAATTCCTGCACAGAAGGGTTATCCAAGTGGAGTAAAAGGAGTAATGGATTTTCCTGCAACAATATGTGCTTCAGTAAATGACGAAGTAATTCATGGAATTCCATCTAAAAAAGTTGTATTGAAAGATGGAGATATAATAAGTATTGATTTGGTTACATATAAAGAAGGGTATAATGGTGATGCTGCGAGAACTCATATTGTAGGAAAAGCAAAACAAGAAGACATAAAATTAGTAGAAGTTACAAAGCAAGCTTTTTTTGAAGGAATAAAATTTGCCACACCAGGAAATAGAATTGGAGATATTTCGTTTGCAATACAGGAGTATGTTGAGAAGAATGGCTTTAGCGTTGTCAAAGAATTTCAAGGTCATGGAATTGGCAGACAAATGCATGAAGATCCAGGAATCCCAAATTACGGTAAACCGGGAAAAGGACCAAAACTTGAACCTGGTATGACATTAGCTATTGAACCTATGGTAATAGCTGGAAAACCAGATATATGGGAATTAGAAGATGGTTGGACTATAGTTTCTAGAGATGGAACAAAAGCTGCTCATTATGAAAATACAATTTTAATAACAGAAAAAGAACCAAAAGTATTGACATTGTATTAAAAGTAGTATATAATATTACAGTTAATTATAATATTTAAATGTTACATAATTGAAGGAGGAAAAATCAGTGGCAAAAGAAGATATTATTGAAGTTGAGGGAACTGTTGTTGAAACTTTGCCAAGTACAACTTTCAAAGTTGAGTTAGAAAATGGACATCAAGTTTTAGCACATATTTCAGGAAAACTAAGACAAAATTATATCAAGATATTACCAGGAGATAAAGTTCGTGTAGAACTTTCACCATATGATTTATCAAGAGGAAGAATTACATGGCGTGCAAAATAAATGTAACAATTAATATAAAATCCGAGGAGGGAAAGGAACAATGAAAGTAAGACCATCAGTAAAGCCTATGTGCGAAAAATGTAAAGTAATAAAAAGAAAAGGTGTTATTAGAGTAATTTGTGAAAATCCAAAACACAAACAAAGACAAGGTTAGTAATAATTTAATTATTTTGATATTAACACAAATTGGTAGCGGCTGACAGACTTTTGAAATATAAAGTCTTATATCAAATTTGTGTTTATATATATTTTATCTTATATAAATTTTATAGCAAAAGCAGAAAATATTACTATAAGATAAAAATGCGAATTTTATAGTAACTTGATTATTTTTTAATTTAGTTATTTAATTCGCTTTTATGAACAAAATAATTACTATCTATTTTATAAAGTGAAATATATAATGTGAATATTTTATAATTTAATAAATTAATATGTCATTGAAAAGATATTATACATTAGTATTAAAATAACTTATTATAATATAGATACATTTCAGGTTATTTTGCGATTAAAAAAACTATATTTTATTATATAAAAACGGAGGTGCTAATATATATGGCTCGTATAGCAGGTGTAGACTTACCTAAAGAAAAAAGAGTTGAAATAGGACTTACTTATATTTATGGTATAGGCTTAACAAGTTCTCAAAGAATTTTAACAAAAGCTGGAGTAAATCCTGATACTAGAGTTAAAGATTTAACAGATTCAGAAGTAAACAATATTAGAAAAATAGTAGATGATGAATATAAAGTTGAAGGTGATTTAAGACGTGAAGTAGCTCTTAATATCAAGAGACTTAGAGAAATAGGATGCTATAGAGGACTAAGACATAGAAGAGGATTACCAGTAAGAGGACAAAGAACAAAGACAAATGCTCGTACAAGAAAAGGTCCTAAAAAGGCAGTTATAAAGAGTAAAACAAAATAATAGGAAGGAGTAAGTTAAAATGGCTAAAACTCAAGCAACAAAAAGAACATCAAAGAGAAATAGAAAAAACATAGATAAAGGTGCTGCACATATACATTCAAGTTTCAATAATACTATTGTCACGATAACAGATTCTCAAGGAAATGTTATTTCTTGGGCAAGTGCAGGAGGATTAGGATTTAAAGGTTCAAGAAAAAGTACACCATTTGCAGCTGGAGAGGCAGCTGAAACTGCAGCAAAAGCAGGAATGGAACATGGTTTAAAAACTGTTGAAGTATTTGTTAAAGGACCAGGTGCAGGACGTGAGGCTGCAATCAGATCTCTTCAAACAGCCGGTCTAGAAATTAGTGCTATTAAGGATGTAACGCCAATACCACATAATGGTTGTAGACCACCAAAAAGAAGAAGAGTTTAATAATATAAAAATATAGAAAGAGGTGTAATTATTACATGTCAAGATTTAAAGATGAACAATGCCGTATTTGCCGTAGACAAGGTCAAAAATTGTTCTTAAAGGGTGCAAGATGTTATACAGATAAATGTAGTGTTACTAGAAGAAATTATGCTCCAGGAGAACATGCTACAAAGAAAGCAAAACTTTCTGAATATGGTATTCAATTAAGAGAAAAGCAAAAAACTAAAGCATTTTATGGAGTTAGAGAAAATCAGTTTAGAAAATATTTTGAAATGGCTACAAGAGAAAAAGGAATTACAGGTGAAGAATTATTAAAAATACTTGAAAGTAGATTAGATAATGTTGTATATAGATTAGGATATGGTTCTTCTAGACCACAAGCAAGACAATTAGTTAATCATGGGTTATTTGAAGTAAACAATCACAAAGTTGATATTGCTTCATATTTAGTAAAACCTGGAGACGTTATAAAAGTTAGAGAGAACAAAAAAGATGCAGCTATTATAAAGGAAAATGTGGAAGCAAATGCTTCAAGAGCAGTTCCAGCATGGCTTGAAAAAGACGTTAATAATTTAGGAGGAAAAGTTATAAGAAAACCTGCTAGAGAAGATGTGGACTTACAAGTTGAAGAACACTTCATCGTTGAATTATATTCTAAATAGAGTTTAGGCTAAAGAAACAGCCTCAAAAATAATGTAAAGTGGAGGTAAAAATGATAGAATTTGAAAAGCCAAATATTGAGTGTATAGATGTAGATGAAAAGAATAACTATGCTAAATTTATATGTGAGCCATTAGAAAGAGGATACGGAGTAACAATAGGAAATTCGTTAAGAAGAATATTACTTTCTTCTCTTCCAGGATGTGCTATTACAAGTATAAAAGTTGATGGTGTAGTACATGAGTTCTCTACAATACCAGATGTAGTCGAAGATGTTTCAGAATTGATAGTAAATTTAAAGAGTGTTAGATTTAAATCTTATGATAACGAAGACAAGATTATTAGAATAGACTTTAAAGGTGAAGGTGAAGTAAAAGCTGGAGACATTCAAACAGATGGTACTATAGAAGTATTAAATCCAGATTTACATATTGCTACAGTTGCTGAAGGTGGACATCTTGTAATAGAGATGACAGTTGAAAAAGGAAGAGGATATAACACAGCAGCAAAAAATAAAAAACCAAATCAAGATATATCTGTATTACCGATAGATTCAATTTTTACACCAGTAAAAAAAGTAAATTATTCTGTAGAGAATACAAGAGTAGGGCAAATGGTCGATTTTGATAAATTAGTAATTGAGGTTTGGACAGATGGAAGTTTAAAAGCTTATGAGGCATTAAGCTTAGCAGCTAAAGTAATAGTTGGACATCTTGAGTTATTCATAGATTTATCAGAAACAGCTAAAAATACTCAAATAATGGTAGAAAAAGAAGAGTCAAAGACAGCTAGAGTATTAGAAATGTCTATTGAAGATTTAGAGTTATCTGTAAGATCATTTAATTGCTTAAAGAGAGCAGGTATTTCAACCGTTCAAGACTTAACTAATAAAACTGAATCTGATATGATGAAAGTAAGAAATTTAGGAAAGAAATCATTAGATGAAGTAACACATAAGTTATTATCTCTAGGATTGAACTTTGCTAAAGATGAAGATTAGGAAAAACTTATGCAGTTATTGAAAGTAACTGTATACAAAAAACAAGTATTAATAACTAATTATAATAAATTATAATTACTAGAAAGAAAGGGTGAAAACAGTGGCTATAAATAGAAAATTAGGAAGAACAACTGAACAAAGATTATCTATTTTAAGAACTTTAACTACAGACTTAATTTTACATGGTAAAATTGAGACAACTGAGGCTAGAGCTAAAGAAGTAAAATCTATAGCAGATTCTTTAATAGCATTAGCAATAAAAGAAAAAGATAACTTTGAAATGGTAGATGTTAAAGTAAGTCGTGCCAAATTAGATGAAAAAGGAAATAAAGTAACCGAGAAAGCAACTAGCAAAAATGGTAAAGAGTATTTAAAAGTTGTTAGAGAAGAAGTTACAGAATCTAGGCAAAAAGATATGCCTTCTAGATTAAATGCAAGAAGAAAAATGATGAAAAACATTAATAAAGTTAAAGATTCAGAGGGAAAAAATATTGATTTAACAGCTAAACTATTTAATGAATTAGCACCAAAATATCAAGATAGAAAAGGTGGATATACAAGAATATTAAGACTAGGAAAAAGACGTGGAGACGGTGCAGAGGTTGTTATATTACAATTAGTAGGATAAGAAATAGAGAAAAACAGACTTTAGTCTGTTTTTTTATTTCTTTATATGAAAATAATATTGCAAAATACAGAATAATAGGATAGAATAAAATATAAGAATGAAATTTCTGGTAAAAAGGTATATAGACTTGAAAAAAATTTTTATATATGAGAAAATAGAGTAGAGAAGAAATAATAATTAAGAAGAGGAGGAAATTATATGTCAGACTCTTTTATAACAGTAGTAATAATACTGATTGCTTCGATACTAATGTTTGTTGTTCCAATAGCTACAGTTTCAGCTAGAAATGACAGAACATCTACTCAAACAGTTCAAACATCAGTGACAGAGTTCGTAGATACTGTTAGAGAAACGCGGAGTAATAAGTCAAGAAGATTATGATAGGCTGGTAGAAGAAATAGAATCAACAGGTAATTATTATGATGTAAATATAAATATACGCCATATAGATGAAAACCCATCAAAAAAGGCAGGCTCAGATTTAGTAGATGAAGTTAAGATAGGAGAGAATATATATTATTTGGAATATACTACCCAAATAGAAGAAAAATTTGAGGAGACTGATGATGGTATAATAAGATTAAAAGAAGGAGATTATATACAGATTGATGTGAAAAATGTAAATCAAACTATCCATCAAATGATACAAAATTCATTATATGGGATATCAGGAGGAAAAGTTGGAACTATATCAGGGCAACACACAGCACTAGTAGTAGAATCTACAGATGGAGGCTTTTTACGAATAGTGGAACAAGATACATAATAAGAAATAATTT
This sequence comes from uncultured Clostridia bacterium, assembly GCA_947626025.1. GTDB lineage: Bacteria > Bacillota > Clostridia > TANB77 > CAG-508 > CAKPSH01. The sequence goes on along the minus strand of CANQQQ010000024.1, from coordinate 7,337 downwards.
GGACAAAGGAGCACATATTGATGTGCTCCTATTGATTTTATCCCAAAAGTATTGTAAAATATACAAATATAATAGCGAAGAATAAGAAAGGAACAATTAAAATGAGAAAATATTTATTTACATCAGAGAGTGTAACAGAGGGACATCCAGACAAGCTATGTGATTTAGTTTCGGATATAATTTTAGATGAATGTTTAAAACAAGATAAAAATTCTAGAGTGGCAATAGAAACATTTGCATCAAATAATAAGATGGTTATTGCAGGACAATTAACAACTACTGCAATTATTGATGCAGAATCAATAGCAAGGAAGACAATGAAAGAAATTGGATATAAGAACGAACTAATAGATATAAACCCTGAAACTTGCGAGGTTAGTGTAAATATTACAAAGCAAAGTGCAGATATAGCACAAGGTGTAGACATAGGAGGAGCAGGGGATCAAGGTATTATGTTTGGCTATGCTTGTGACGAAACAGATGAATATATGCCATTTGCTATAAGTATGGCACACAAATTATCTATGCGACTAACAGAAGTAAGAAAAAGAGGAATATTACCATATTTAGGACCAGATGGAAAAACACAAATAACAGTAGAATATGAAGGTGATAAACCTATAAGAATAGATACAGTATTAATATCAAGTCAACATGATGAACAGATGGACTTAGATACTATAAGAGAAGATTTAATTGAAAAAGTAATAAAAGAAGCTGTGCCACAAAAATATTTAGATGAGAATACGAAATATTATATTAATCCAACGGGAAGATTTGTAATAGGTGGACCTTTAGGAGATACAGGGCTTACAGGAAGAAAGATAATAGTTGATACTTATGGTGGATATGCACATCATGGAGGAGGAGCATTTTCTGGAAAAGATGCTACAAAAGTAGATAGGTCTGCTGCATATATGTTGAGATTTATTGCAAAAAATATTGTTGCCAATGGGTATGCAAAAAAATGCGAATTGCAAGTAGCTTATGGTATAGGAATCGCAGAACCAATATCTATATTTATAAATACATTTGGTACAAATTCGATATCTGATGAAGAAATTATAGAAAAAATCAAGTCAAAATTTGATTTGACACCTAATGGAATTATTGAGTATTTAGGGCTAAGAGAACCTATATTTGCGAAAACAACAAATTATGGGCATTTTGGAAAAAAAGAATTACCATGGGAAAAGATTATAAAATTATAATTAATAAAGAAGAATTAATAGCTAATAATTATTAATTCTTCTTTATAATTTTGTATAATTTATTAACAAAATTGCTCAAAAGTATTGACAAATAAGAGAAAATAGTGTAAAGTATAATAGCATTGCACTGACGAGGTGATAATAAAATGGAAAAAAATGTTACAGTTAGTATTTTGTTAGACATTTATGGTAAAGTATTAACAGATAAGCAACAAGATGTCTTGGATTTATATTATAATTCTAATCTATCATTAGCAGAAATTGCTGAGAATATTGGAATAACAAGACAGGCTGTACGTGACTGTATAATGAAAGGAGAAAAAAAACTTTTCGATTTAGAGGAAAAGCTAGGAATTATGAAAAAATTAGACAATCAAGAAAAACAGTTACAAAAGATTTTATTAGAATTATCTAAAATAAAGGAAAAGGATTCTGACAAACATATTAATGATATTATCGAAAATGTTGTGCGAGAACTAAGTTGCTTAGTGTAGGAGGAAAAATCTATGGCATTTGAAGGATTATCTTCAAGACTACAAGAAATTACACGAAAATTAAAAGGTCAAGCAAGGATAACAGAAAGCGATTTAAAGGAAATGCTGAGAGAAGTAAAATTAGCATTACTGGAAGCAGATGTTAACTATAAAATAGTAAAAGATTTTATATCTACAATTCAAGAAAAAGCTCAAGGAGCAAATGTTTTAAAATCATTAACTCCAGGTCAGCAAGTTATAAAGATAGTTAAAGATGAATTAATAGAGCTTCTTGGTGGAACAGAAAGTAAAATTAATTTTACACCAAATCCACCAACAATTATAATGCTAATAGGTCTTCAAGGATCTGGAAAAACAACTACAGCTGGAAAACTTGCTAATTTATTAAGAAAACAGGGAAAAAATCCATTATTAGTAGCATGTGATGTATATAGACCAGCGGCTATAAAGCAATTACAAGTAGTAGGAGCAAGTTTAAATATACCAGTATTTGCAAATGAATCTTCAAAAGATGTTGTTCATATTGCAAAACAAGCACAAAGTGTAGCTATTTCAAAGTTAAATGATGTAGTTATTTTAGATACAGCAGGTAGATTGCACATTGATGAAGACCTTATGGAAGAATTAAAAAAATTAAAAGCAAGTGTAAAACCACATGAGATCTTATTAGTTGTAGATTCAATGACTGGTCAAGATGCTGTAAATGTTGCTACAGATTTTAATGAAAATATTGGAATTGATGGAATAATACTTACAAAATTAGACGGAGACACAAGAGGTGGTGCTGCTTTATCAGTAAAGAAAGTTACAGGCAGACCAATTAAATTTGCAGCTACGGGAGAAAAATTAAGTGATATAGAGACATTTCACCCAGAAAGAATGGCATCAAGAATTTTAGGAATGGGTGATGTGCTATCAATAATAGAAAAAGCAGAAGAAGCTTACGATGAAGAAGAAGCATTAAAGCTAGAACAGAAATTAAGAAAGCAGGAATTTGATTTAGATGATTATTTATCTCAATTAAGACAAATAAAGAAGATGGGCTCTTTTTCATCAATACTAAAGATGTTACCGGGTGCTAATAAACTTGGAGATGTTAAAATAGATGATAAAGAATTTGTGAGAATTGAAGCTATAATATGTTCTATGACTACAAAAGAAAAAAGAAATCCTAAAATTTTAAATGGAAGTAGACGAATAAGAATTGCCAAAGGTTCAGGTACATCTGTTCAAGAAGTAAATAAATTTATAAAATCATTTGAGATGACACAGAAAATGATGAAACAGATGCAAAACAAAAAGGGTGGCATTAATAAAATGCTAAAAGGGTTTAACCAAAATGATTTGAAGAACTTTAAAATATAACCCCAAATTAAATTGCTATTAAATTTTAAAATATATATTAAAATACTAGGAGGTGAAAGCATAATGGTAAAAATAAGATTACAAAGAGAAGGAAAGAAAAAAGCTCCTTTCTATCATATTGTTGTTGCTGATTCTAAATCTCCAAGAGATGGTAAAATCATTGAGCAAATCGGAACTTATGATCCAATGACAACTCCTGCAACAATAGTTTTAGACAAAGCAAAAGCAGAAGACTGGGTAAAAAAAGGTGCTCAACCTACAGATACAGTAAAAGCTATAATTGCTAAAGCTGAATAATTAAGACTTAGAAAGGTGGACTAAAATGAAAGAAATTTTAGAAGGTATACTAAAAAACCTTGTTGAGAATACAGATGCAATATCAATAAAACAAGTTGAAAAAGATAAATTAACAGTCTTTGAAGTAAAAGTTGCAACTGACGACATGGGAAGAGTTATCGGAAAAGATGGGAAAATTGCCAAAGCTATTAGAAATATTCTAAGAGCAATTGGTGCTAAAGAACACAAGAAAGTTACAGTTGAATTTATAGATTAGAAATAGGAGTTTTTAATATATGGAAGACTTTCTAGAAGTTGGTCAAATAGTAAATTCGTATGGAATAAAAGGCTTTTTTAAGGTTGTACCATTTACAGATGATATTACAAGATTTGATAACCTAAAAAATATATACATTGAAAAAAATAAGAAAATGGAAAAAGTAGAAATTGAAGAAGTTAAGTATCAAAAAAATTTGGTTTTATTAAAAATCAAAGGAATAGATGATATTAATGATACTGAGCAGTATAAAAATTGCTATCTAAAAATAGAAAGAAAAGATGCAGTAGAACTTCCAGAGGATACTTACTTTATAGCAGATTTAATTGGAATAGAAGTATATACAAATCAAGGAGAGCTTTTAGGTAATATAGTTGATATATTTCCAACAGGAAGCAATGATGTATATGTTGTTAAAGATGAATTAGGAAAACAAATTCTTCTACCAGCAATAGGAGAAGTAATAGAAAATGTAAATGTTAAAGAAAGAAAAATGATTGTTAAATTAATTCCAGGACTAGTATAGGAGAAATATATGAAGTTTAGTGTATTAACACTTTTCCCAGAAATGTTTTCTGCATTAAATGAGAGCATAATAGGAAGAGCAAAGGAAAATAAACTAATAGATATTGAATTGATAAATATTAGAGATTTTTCGAAAGATAAACACAAAAAGGTTGACGATACTCCATATGGTGGAGGAGCAGGGATGGTAATGATGCCTGATGTTGTATATGATGCTTATAGATCAATCAATGATAAAAAAGCAAAAGTTATATATTTGTCTCCACAAGGAAAGGTATTTAATCAATCCAAAGTACAAGAACTTTCAAAGGAAAAGCATCTTATATTATTATGCGGACATTACGAAGGAATAGACCAAAGAGTTATAGATGAAATTGTTGATGAAGAAATTTCAATAGGAGACTATGTTTTGACTGGTGGAGAATTACCAGCTATGGTTTTGATTGATTCAGTATCAAGATATGTTGAGGGAGTATTAAATAAAGAATCAACAGAGGAGGAATCATTCTCTAATGGACTTTTAGAATACCCACAATATACAAGACCAGAAATCTTTTTAGAAAAAGAAGTTCCAGAAGTCTTAAAGAGTGGACACCATGAAAACATAAATAAATGGAGAAAAGAAAAATCGTTAGAAATAACAAGGGTCAAAAGACCAGACTTAATAATTAAAAAGGAGGATTAAAAAATGGACATAATAAAAGCCATTGAACATGAACAATTAAAAGATACAGTTCCAGTATTAGATGTTGGAAATACTGTAAGAGTTTCTGTTAAAATTAAAGAAGGCGAAAAAGAAAGAATACAAATATTTGAAGGAATTATAATAAAAAAACAAGGCGGAGGATTAAATGAAACATTTACTGTAAGAAAAATTTCTTATGGTGTAGGTGTTGAAAAAACATTCTTATTACACTCACCAATGGTTGAAAAAGTTGAAGTTGTAAGAGTAGGTAAGGCAAGACGTGCTAAATTAAACTATTTAAGAGATAGAATTGGAAAGGATGCTAAGACTAAAGAAAAAGTTGGAGCAAGAATCGAAAATAAAGTTGTAGTTTTAAAAGAAGCACTTGAAGAAGATACTGCAGATACAACAGAAGAACCTGTTGAAGAACCAGTGGAGAAAGCTGAAGTTGTAGAAACAGTACAAGAGCCAACAACAGAAACAGTACAAGAAGTTAAGGAAAAAGAAGATAATACAGATGAAACTACAGATAAAAAAGAAGAATAATAAAATATTATAAAGTCAAAAAGGATACTAGAATGTATCCTTTTTATATTGTTAAAATTTAAAAATATAAATTACAATTATATGTTGAAATTTATTAAAAAACATAGTATAATATAAAATAAGGAGAAAAGTAATATGAATCAAATTTTAGTTACAGATAAAGTTATTGTTACTAAAGAAATGCATAAAAAAAGAAAATTCTATAAAAGAAATGTAATTTTATCAATTTCTCTAATGTTTATTTTATGTTCATACTATGTATATGCTGAATATGATAGAAATAGGTATGAACAGAAATCAAAAGATATTTTATCAAGCATTCAAGAAGTTGTTATTGGAGAAGATAATACTACAATGGATAGTGCTACTTTTATAGCAAGTAATTCTATAATAATTGAAGATGATGTATTAAAAGTGGTTTTAGGTGATTCTTCTGATACAGCTGAAGAAGTTAAACTAGGAAATATACTAAGAGATGTTAGACAAGTTGTTCAAGAACAGCAACCTTCAGAAGAAAATGAAAATGCAGGAGCAATAGAAACAACAAATGAATATACAACAGAAGATGGAGGAACAAAATATTCAGCTGAAGCAATAGTAAATATACCAACATTAGGAATAGAGTATCCTGTATTATCAACATGGTCAGACGAGTTATTAAAAATATCTGTAAATAAACTTTGGGGACCAGCTCCAAATGAAGTTGGAAATTATGTAATAATAGGACATAACTATAAAAGTGGAAAAATGTTTGGAAAATTGAAAAATATTAATATAGGAGATATAATAGAATTAACTGATACAACAGGTAGAACTATAAAATATGTTGTATCAGAAAAATACAATATAGAGCCTACTGATGTAAATTGTACGAGTCAATTAACAAATGGAAAAAGAAAAATAACATTAGTAACATGTTCTTATTCTGGAAGTAAGAGATTAGTTGTACAAGGGTATGAACAAGAATAAAAAGAAGAAAAGAGGAAACAATATGGTGAAAGAAGATACAAAGAAAGTTAACTCTAAAGAGGAGGAACCAATGAAAATTTATGATAAATACATGTATAAGAGTCAAGAAAAAATAAAAAACATTATACTTATAATAGCTGTATTTATAATAGGTTTTATAGCTGGATATGCATCTGAAATTAGCACAATCAATAAATTAAATGATGAGATAGATACTTTAAAAAGTGAGAGTGAACTACAATAATAATATTATATGGGCACGGATGACGTGCCCTTTATAGTTTATATATAATGAATGGAGATTAATATGTCAAAAATACTATGGAAACCAGGAACATTTGAATATCCAATACCAGCTGTAATGGTATCATGTGGTAATATAGAAAAATCAAATATTATTACAGTTGCATGGACTGGAATTTTATGTACCAATCCAGCAAAAGTATATATATCTATACGTCCAGAAAGATATTCATATAATATAATAAAAGATTCAAAAGAATTTGTAATAAATCTAACAACTGAAAAATTAGCTTATGCTACAGATTGGTGTGGAGTTAAATCAGGGAGAGAAGTAGATAAATTTAAAGAAATGAAATTAACTAAACAAAAAGCAAACTATGTAAAGTGCCCAATGATAGAAGAAAGCCCAGTCTCAATTGAATGCAAAGTGACGGAAATAAAAGAATTAGGAAGTCATCATGTGTTTATTGCAGATGTATTAGGAATAAATGCAGATGATAAATACATAGATAAGAATGGTGCTTTCGACATATCAAAGTGCGATTTGATTGCCTATGCTAATGGTGGATATTACCCTTTAGCAAGTAAAATAGGAAAATTTGGTTTTTCAGTGCAGAAGAAGAAAAACAAAAGGAAGAAAATACCAGCAAAATAAGTATTGACAATAACCAAGAAAAATGTTAATATAAAATAGACGCTGATGAGAGCAAAAAGATATTGCGAGGTATATATAAAGATATACGAAC
>CANQQQ010000023.1 GCA_947626025.1 uncultured Clostridia bacterium | reverse complement strand
ACGCTATCGCTTTTTCTATGCTCACGTGCATAGCACGTGGTTTTCTTTGAGCGACGTTTAAGCGTCGCTCATTAATAAAAAAATTAGGCATCAAATGCCTAATTTTTATTTTTATACTATTATCCAACCACCATTAGGAGATATGACCTGTCCAGTAGTAAATTCATCTTCTATTAACCATTTTACACACTTTGATATATCATCTGGTTTTCCTATCTTTCTCAATGGTGTTTCTTCCTTTACTTCTTCAATAGTTTCATCTGAACATTCATTGTTCATTTCTGTATCTATATATCCTGGAGCTATTACATTTACACGTATATTAGATGGTCCTAACTCTTTTGCAAGTGCTTTTGACATTCCTATTAAACCCGCCTTTGATGCTGAATAATGCACTTCACATGATCCACCTACCATTCCCCAAATTGATGAAATATTTATTATACATCCACTTTTATTATGGATCATATTCTCAATTACTGATTTTGTTGTAAAAAAGGCACCAGTTAAATTTGTTGCTATCATTTTATTCCAATCATCTTCTGTAATGTCAGTAAACATTTTAAATTCAGAAATTCCAGCATTATTTATTAATATATCTATTTTCCCATATGTATTTATTATATAATTAATCATATTATCTACTTCTACTTTTTTTGTTATATCTGCTTTATATATTTCTACATTTTCTTTTAAATTTTCCTTTAACTCCATAGCCTCTTTCTCAGACTTATTATAATTAGCTATAATTATATTTTCCTTATTTTTTGCTAATTCTTCTGCTATTCCTCTTCCAATCCCCCTTGATGCTCCAGTTATTAAAATTATTTTACTCATATTTTAATTCCTTTCATAAAAACAAAAAAAGTATTATTCCACTTTTCTTCTCGACAATTTAATTTTCAAAACAAAGTTAGTAAATCTAAAATGCAATAGTTAATCAAATATTTTTTATATAACTTTTCTATTAGATAAAAAGAAAAGCCATGAATTAAGATTTCTCAAAATTCTTGACCTTTGCTGGAGCCACTTGTCTGAATCGAACAGACGACCTACGCATTACAAGTGCGTCGCTCTACCAACTGAGCTAAAGTGGCATAAATTGATTGGTGACCCCGACGGGAATCGAACCCATGTCTCCGCCGTGAAAGGGCGATGTCTTAACCGCTTGACCACGGGGCCATAAATTTGGTGAGCCATCCGCGACTCGAACGCGGGACAACTTGATTAAAAGTCAAGTGCTCTACCACCTGAGCTAATGACCCATATGCCAAATATATAAGTCGGTTGTCTTAATCTAAAAACGAACCGCTTATATATATTACTACAAATTCTCCAATATGTCAACGGTTTTTTGAAATTTTTTTGTTTTTTCAGTGAATTTTTTTATATGTTCTCATATTATTCTTCATTTAATTTTTTTAATAATTCATCTACATCTATTCCATGAGCTTCACAAGCTTCTTCTATTGTTTCTCCATGTGCTATAAAGCATGTTATACAATGCATTCCTGCTTCTGTTAATATATCTGCCTTTTCTGGTGCTTTTTCCAATAGTTCTCCTATTACCATATCTTTTTCAATTTTCATTTTCATACCCCTCTTTCAAAATAACCTATTATTTTATTACTTTTGCATGAACGTTTAATATTTTATCACATTTTTTAAAAAAAGTATAGACAAAAAATTAATTTTGTTGTACTATATAAAAAACTTAAAGGAGGTGATTATTTATAGATTACCTAATCAACTTATTTTTTATATCTTTTATTATTAATATTCTTGTAGTTTTTTATTCATGTTATATTTATTTTGATTCATTACTTTTCAAAGAATTACGAAATCCACTTCACAATATAAGTAAAAAGTAATCTTACATTAAGGAGGTATTTTATGTTTGTTAATACCGTTTTTAGGCGACTTTTATTTACTATTATTTTTTTATTTGTCTCCCTCTTTGCTTTCAATATAATTTTTAATCCAATACTTACTTGTCCCAATCTTATTATTAATTTTCCATCTGGTTCTTTTGATATTTGCTCTATATATCCGAATTTATGGAAAAATCTAAAATTATTATATTTAGTATTCTTTGTTTTATCAAATATTATTTATTCTAATATGATCTATCCCATATTTTTTAATAAAAATGAAATTAAAATTTCTGAACTTGAAAAAAAACAAATGCAAGAATTACACTTGAATATCACAAATAATTCACTAAAAACTCCTCTAATAATTCCAAAAGAGGGATTATACCAAAATATTTTAATTACAGGTACTATACGGTACTGGAAAAACAAGCTCTGCCATGTATCCATTTACCAAACAATTAATAGGGTTCAAGTCAAATGACTTAGATGAAAAACTAGGAATGCTTATTTTAGACGTAAAAGGTAATTACTATAGTCAAGTAAAAAAATATACAGATTTTTATAATCGAAGCAATGATCTAATTGTAATTGGATTAGATAGCGATATTAAATATAATCCATTAGATAAACCTGATTTAAAAGCTTCTGTTTTAGCAAATAAATTAAAAACTATTTTAACATTATTTTCCCCAAATAACTCTGAATCCTATTGGCTCGATAAGGCAGAACAAATTTTAACTGAATGTATTAAATTGTGTAGGCTCTATAATGACGGATATGTCACTTTTGTTGAATTACACAAATTAATTACAATACCAGATTATTATAGGGATAAAATAAAGCTTTTAAAAGAAAAATTTTTAGCTGGTTCTTTTTCTATTGAAAATATTCATAACTTGTACTCTTCTATTGAATTTTTTGAAAAAGAATTCATTGCATTAGATACAAGAACATCCTCTATTTTAAAATCGGAAATAACAAGAATAACAGGCTGTTTTGTTTCCGATTATAATATTCAAAAAATCTTCTGCCCTGAAAAATCCGAATTAAATTTTTACGGTTTTTCTGAAGTTGTAAATAAAGGAAAAATAGTTGTTTTAAACATGAATATTTCTGAATATAGAAATCTTTCTAAAATAATAGCTGCTTATTTAAAATTAGATTTTCAATCTGAGGTAATGAGTCGTCTTGCCCATTCAACCAATTCTATTAGGAGTGTTGCCTTCATAAGTGATGAATATCATGAATATGTTACAGATACAGATGCAAACTTTTTTGCTCAATCTAGAGAAGCAAAATGTATAAATATTGTTGCTACTCAAAGTTATACTTCTCTTTTAAGTTCCATTAATAATCAATATACAGTAAAAGTAATTGTTCAAAATCTAATAAATAAATTCTGGTTTAGAACAGACGACATCTTTACTGTTGAAGACGCTCAAAAGCAAATTGGAAAAGAAGAAAAAGACAAAATTTCTCTCGGTTTTTCTGAAAATTCTAATGATTCTAATTCAAATAATATTATTAATTCTATTTTTTCTCACAAAACAAGTTCTTCTGAAAGTATTAATCGTTACACACAATCAGATTATGTTTTTGACACTAATTTTTTTACTAGAGAACTAGAAACTTTCTCGTGTGTAGCTTTTATTTCAAATGGTTCTCAAATTTTACCACCTCAAAAATTAAATTTAATTCCTTATTTCATTTTAGACGAAAATATGGAAAATTAATTGTAAATTTGAGTTACAAAATTTTATTTTAAATTTATAGGAGGTTATTATGTATTTTAAATTTAAATCAAAAAAAATTATTTATTATTTTTTATTTATTTTAAATATTTTCTTATGTATTTTATTTTCTTTTTCATCGACTTCATTTGCCTTATATCCTAAACTAGTTTCCAATATTGTCTCTGCCTTTGAAAAAGTAGAAAAATATATTGTAGCAATTGCTACTCCTGCAGCTGCAGTTTCAATTGGATGTCGGATTTTTGATGCAAAAATTTAGTTTAGGAGATGAAGAACGAATACGTACAGGAAAAAAATTAATTCGTACATCATTTATTTCTTATGCTTTTGTTCTTTCATTAGATTTGGTTGTATCTCTAATTGAAACCCTTATTACTTAATTTTAGGAGGCCTTATAATGATAAACGATTCTATTATTGAAACTATTAACTCTTTATTTGGAAATCTATTTTCTTCAATTGATAGTACAATATATTCTGCATTAGATAATATTACTTTTATAAATACCGATATATTAAATTCATATTATTTTGAAAAAGTTTTTGGTACAACTACATCTAATGGGTTCTTATTAGTAGCTAATTCTTTGCTTGCTGGATTTGTATTATATTATGGAATTACCTACCTTTTTTCCTCACTTGGAATTATGCAAGATAATATTCAAAAACCATCTCAATTTTTCTTTAAAATATTAATAGGTGGATTATTAATGAATTCCAGTTTCTTTATATGTGAATTTCTTATTGATTTGAATTCCTTGCTATCTAATACTATAAAAACAATTGGGCATGATCTTCTCAATGTAAATATTTGTTTTTCCGATTTAATTAATCAATTGAACGCAGTCATTTTCTTTGAAACTAATTCTAACAATATTTTTTCAATCGATGGTCTTTTAAAGATTATTTTTTCATTTAGTTTTTTCAATATTATATTTTCGTATTCTGTTCGATATATAATGATTAAAGTTTTTGTATTAATCTCCCCCTTCGCATTTTTATGTATCTCTACACCAAATACTTCTGTATTTTTTAAAGCCTGGCTAAAAAGTTTTATAGCATTACTTTTTGTAGAACTTCTCGCTTCTATTATTCTAATTATCATGTTCTCCTTAACTTATAGTTCTAATGATGTCACAGCAAAGCTATTAATTATTGGTTCACTTTTTGCGTTAATCAAAGCAAATTCTTATGTAAGAGAATTTATTGGTGGTATTAATACTGAAATATCTGATAGCATGCATATGTTAAGAACATTTATGAGATAAATTTCCACTTATTTTTTTATTAAATTTTCGTTATTAATAATTCGCACAAATAACAAATTCCATTATTTTTTAGGAGGTGATTTTTTGAAATTCATAATACCTCAAAATTATAATTTATCAAGTAAACTATTTGGCTTTTTAGATTATTCTTCTGTAATAATAATTACTTTATGGTGTATATTTGTATTTTGCATTATTAATTTTATTTTTCACACTTTATTCTTAAAAATCTTTTTAATCATTGTTTTATGCCTTCCTGTTATCATTTTCTGTTTTGTTGGTTTTAATCATGAAAATATTATTTATGTAATATCATATCTAATAAAATTTGCATTTTCACAAAAAACTTATCTTTATCAGAAAAATCCCATTGTAAAATCTAACAAAAAATGATATAATTCGATAACTAGAATTAATAAAGGAGTGAAACATTATTATGAAAATTGAGCATAACGATGAACCCATACTTTTTTCATCAACAGATATTCCTGATATATTTTTCGCAGAATATTTACCTCAAGCACCAGGAGACTATGTTAAAGTATTTCTTTATATAGTGTTTATTTCAAAATATGGAAAAGATATAAAATTTAATGATATGTCTAAAAAGTTGGCTCTTCATATTAATGTTATTCAAGGTGCCTTAAAATATTGGGAAGAAGCTGGAGTTCTTACAAAGAAAACTACTGGATATATTTTAAATAATCTAAAAGAAATTGAGCTTTATAATTTATATAAACCTAAAGTTGCATTATCTGCTGAAGATATAGAAAAGAACTCAAAAAATCAATATCGTGCTCAAGTTGTTGAAACAATAAATACTTCTTTCTTTCAAGGAATGATGTCTCCATCTTGGTACTCTGATATAGATTTATGGTTTAAAAAATACTCATTTGATGAACAAGTAATGTTTGCTTTATTTAATGATTGTTATAAAAAATCTAAATTTCATAGGAATTATTTACAAGCAGTTGCAGATGCTTGGGCAAAAAATGGTGTAAAAACATACTCAGACTTAGAAATATACTCAGAAAATCAAAGTAAATTACAGAAAATAAAAAATTCCATTTCCAAAAAACTAGGACTAGCACGTCCTTTAACCGAATATGAAACCGCATATATTGAAAAATGGATTTTTGAATATAATTATCCTTTAGAGATAATTGAAATAGCTTTAAAAAGGACTTCTTCTAAAGCAAACTTTTCATTTGATTACTTAAATGGAATAATAACTAGTTGGCATGAGAGAAATCTAAAAACTGTTGAAGAAATACAAAATTATCTTGCTGAATATAAATCTCAACAAAAGAAAGTTAAAGATTTAGAAAAAAAATCAAAATATAATAATTATGATCAAAGAAATTATAATAATTTTGATAATTTATATGCAAATGAGCAAGATTTTGCTACTAGTAATGCTGATAAATAGGAGGGATTTATTTGGCTAATTTAGTTTTAAGAGAATTGTTAAGAGAATATGAGCAAAAAAGATTTATTGCCAATAAAAATTTTGAATATAAGAAATCTGCATTATATAAAGACCATCCTGAATTAGAAGAAATAGACTCAAAATTAAATAATTATGCTATATCACTTTCTAAATTAATATTAGAAAATAATAAAGAAGAAACAAAAAAATTAAAAAAAGAGTTCGAAACCTTAAAAATAGAAAAAGAAGAATTATTAAAAAAGCTTAAATTATCTCCTGATTTTTTTATACCTGATTATGAATGTAAATTATGCAATGATACAGGCTATGTTTTAGACGAAAATAATAAATCCGTCCTTTGTAACTGTATAAAACAAAAATTATTTAATATTAAATATAATTCTTCCAATATTGGTGACTTGAATAAAGAAAACTTCTCTACCTTTGATTTTTCTCTATATTCTACAGAAATAAATAAAGATAAATTCAAAGCTAATATTTCTCCTAAGACCAATATTGAAAATATAAAAAAGATAGCTGAACATTTCATAGAAAACTTTGATGATCCAGAAGAAAAGAATTTATTATTTACTGGAAATACTGGATTAGGAAAAACTTTTCTTTCTAATTGTATAGCTAATGAATTATTAAAAATTGATAAAACAGTTTTATATCAATCTGCATCTTCTATGCTAGATTCTATAATAGATTATAAATTTGGTAAAGATGATCTTTCAGAAAATATATATGACAATATTTTAACAGTTGATTTACTTATAATTGATGATTTAGGTACTGAAAATATTAATTCAATAAAATTTGCTGAATTATTTAATATAATTAATACAAGGTTATTAAATCAAAATAATCATATAACAAAAACTATTATTTCTACAAACTTAAGTATGGAAAATTTATTTAAAAATTATGATGAACGTATAGTTTCTAGATTAGTAGGTTATTACAATATTTGCAGATTTTTTGGAGATGATATAAGATTTATAAAAAAAATGAATTAGAGTACATTTTGTTCTCTTGGATTTAATTTTACAAATTAAAGTAATAAATCTCAAATGCAATAGTGATTTTATATAAAGAACTTTAATATTAAAAAAAACACGATATAAATATCGTGTTTTTTTTGGCGGAGATTGAGGGCTTTGAACCCTCGCGGCCACTTACGCAACCCTAACAGTTTAGCAAACTGTCCCCTTCAACCACTTGGGTAAATCTCCATAATACAGTTTTGCACAATAAAAGTGGCTATGCCACTTTTTCTTCTTGTCTAATACGAATTTCTGTTAAATTTCCTATTAGATAAAAATGGCGCAGAGGGTGGGATTCGAACCCACGGTAGGCTATAAACCTACGCCAATTTTCAAGACTGGTGCCATAAACCAACTCGACCACCTCTGCATATGTTATCGTTTTTCGCCGATAACAGTATATATATTAGCATATTTCTTCCTTGCTTGTCAATAGTAAATTATAGAAATTTATTGATTTTTATATGCTATAATTTCATTTTATATATTTTTTTACCTTTATAATTTATACCTTTATTAACTCTAAAATTCTCTCTAAATCGTCATTTGATTTATATTCTATTACTATTTTTCCTTTCTTTACCCCTGCATCTAATCTTACTTTTGTACCAAAGAAATTTTTAAAAGAATCTTCTACATCTCTATATATTGCTTCATATCTTTGATCTTTTTTCTTCATTTTTTTAGTCATTTGAGTTTTCTGTTCAACTTCTCTTACACTTGCTCCGGTTTCCAATAATCTTAATGCCATATCATATTGCTTGTCTCCATCAGGAATAGAAAGCAAAGCTCTACAATGTCCTTCTGTAAGTTTACCAGCTCTTACCATATCTAATACTCTTGAATCAAGATTTAAAATTCTAATTGTGTTTGTTATTGCACTTCTACTTTTTCCTAGTATTTTTGCAACATCTGCCTGAGTTAATTCATATTCTTCCATTAAAGCCTTTATTCCCATTGCCTTATCTATAGGATTTAAATCCTCCCTTTGGATATTTTCTATTAAGGCTATTTCCTTATTTTTTCTTTCATCTTTTTCTCTAACTATTGCTGCAATTTCTTTTAATCCTGCTCTTTTACATGCTCTCCATCTTCTTTCTCCTGCAACAATTGCATAATATCCATCTTCTTTTGTTACTATTATTGGTTGTATTAATCCATATTGCTTAATTGACTGTGCTAACTCTTCTAAAGATTCTTCATTAAAAGTCTTTCTTGGTTGCTCCCTATTTGGTTCAACTTCAGTAATCTTTAGATTTAGTACTTTTCCTTCAAAATTTTCATTTATATTCGTATTCTTTTCTTGAATCCCATTTCCATTAATTTCATCATTATTTTCATCAATACTTGATGCGAATAATGCATTTAGACCTTTACCTAATCCTGTTTTTCTTTGTGTTGCCATCTATATTCCTCCTCTTCTTATTTTATATTATTTGATAATTTTTCTTCTTCATTTTGCTTTATAATTTCTTTTACCAATTTCTCATAGCATTTTGCTCCCTTTGATCTAGGATCATACATTGATATTGGCATTCCATAACTAGGTGCCTCGCTAAGTCTTACATTTCTTGGTATTATAGTTTTATATACCTTGTTCTCAAAATAGTTTTGAACTTCTTTTACAACTTGATTTCCTAAATTTGTTCGTGAATCATACATTGTCAAAACAGCTCCTTGTAACTCTAAATCTTTGTTTAAATGCTTTTTAACAAGGTTTACTGTATTCATAAGTTGCTCAAGTCCTTCTAGTGCATAATATTCGCATTGTACTGGAATTAATACACTATCAGATGCTGTAAAAGCATTTAATGTTATTAGACCTAATGAAGGTGGACAATCTATAATAATATAATCATATTTATCTTTACATTCATCTATCTTTTCTTTTAATCTAAACTCTCTAGACATCATAGAAACTAGTTCTACCTCTGCTCCAGCTAAATTTATATTAGAAGGACATAACTTTAAATTTTTAACTTGAGTATCTTTTATTGCTTCATCCATGGTAGTTTCTCCAATTATAACATCATAAATAGATTTATCTGTTTTTTTCTCTGCACCAATTCCACTTGTTGCATTTCCTTGAGGATCAGTATCTATTAGTAATACTTTTCTGCCTTTTTTTGCCAAAATGGTGCTTATATTTACTGAAGTTGTTGTTTTACCTACTCCACCTTTTTGATTTGCTACTGATATAACTCTTCCCACTTTATACCTCCTATATTATTTTTTCACAAGTAACTTTTTTATTTAATAAAAAATTTTCTAATCGCTAATTTATTATTATTTCATTTTTTAAATGAAAGCAAGCAAACTCTAAGAATAATAACGATTGTAGCGATTTATATAAAATGATAATTTTTTATAAATATACTTTTTCTATATAATATAAATTTAATTATTTCATATATATAGAAAAATATTGACATATCAATAATATCTAAAAAATATTAATATGTCAATATTATTATAATCTTTTTTATAATTTTTTATCAATTATATTTTCTTTTTTCTTTGTTCTAAATATATAAGTAATACTGATATATCAGCTGGGGAAACTCCTGATATTCTTGAAGCCTGACCTACTGAAGTAGGTTTAAATTTATTTAATTTTTGTCTTGCCTCTAAACATAAACCTTTTAATTCTTCATAATTTATATTTTCATCCAACTCTTTTTCCTCTAATTTTTTAAATTTTTCAACCTGATCCTCTTGCATTTTTATATATCCTTCATATTTAATTTGAATTTCTACTTCTTGAGCCTCTTGTTTTGTAAGAGTTGGTCTTTCCTTATCTAAAGGATAAAGTTTATCATAATTTAATTCAGTTCTTTTTAATAATTCAGATAATTTTGTACCACTACTTATTGGTGTAGTACCATATTTTTCTAATAATTCGTTTGTTTCACGTGATGCTTTTATACTTTTATTTTTTACTCTAATTATTTCGTTATTTATATTTTCTTTTTTTCTTAAAAAATCCTCATATCTTTTTTCAGAAATAAGTCCAACATCATGTCCTATTTCAGTTAATCTAAAATCAGCATTATCTTGCCTTAGAAGTAGTCTATATTCTGCCCTTGAAGTCATCATTCTATAAGGTTCATTTGTTCCTTTTGTTACAATATCATCAATTAAAACCCCAATATATGCATCTGATCTTTTTAAGATTATTGGATCTTTTCCTTTTATTTTTTGCGCAGCATTTATTCCTGCCATAATACCTTGTGCTGCTGCCTCTTCATACCCAGAAGTACCATTTATCTGACCAGCGAAAAACATTCCAGATATTTTTTTTAATTCAAGTGATAATTTCAATTGTGATGGTTCTATGCAATCATATTCTATCGCATAAGCAGGTCTTGTAAACTCAGCATTTTCTAGTCCTGGTAAAGTTCTGTACATTGCTATTTGTACATCTTCAGGTAGTGAAGAACTCATTCCTTGTATATACATTTCTTCTGTGTTTTCTCCTATTGGTTCTACAAACACTTGATGTCTTTGTTTATCAGCAAACCTTACAACTTTATCTTCTATTGATGGGCAATATCTTGGTCCTGTTCCCTCTATTTTTCCCGCATATAAAGGCGATCTATGTAGATTTGCCCTAATAATTTCATGTGTTTTTTCATTAGTATAAGTAAGGTAACAAGGTAATTGTTCTTTTTCTTTTATTTCATCTTCAAAAGAAAACATTTCTATATCCTTATCCCCCTCTTGAATTTCCATCTTTGAAAAATCTATAGTTCTTCTATTAATTCTTGCAGGAGTTCCTGTTTTAAATCTTACTATTTCAATCCCATAATCCTTTAAACATTTTGAAAGTTTATTAGCTGGAAAAACGCCATCTGGTCCACTTTCATATGATGTTTCACCTATAAATATTTTGCCTTTTAAATATGTACCTGTAGCTAAAATTACAGCTTTAACATTATATATTGCTCCTAATTGTGTTTCCACGTTTACTACTTTTCCATTTTCTACTCCAATATTAACTATTTCAGCCTGTTTTATAGATAAATTTTCTTGTTTTTCTAATGTGTGTTTCATCTCTATATGATATTTTTTTCTATCTGCTTGAGCTCTTAATGAATATACTGCTGGTCCTTTTGAAGTATTTAACATTTTTAATTGTATATATGTCTTATCGATATTTTTCCCCATTTCACCGCCTAATGCATCTATTTCTCTAACTAGATGTCCTTTTGAGCTTCCTCCTATGTGTGGATTGCATGGCATATTCGCAATAGCCTCTAAACTTATTGAAAACATTACTGTTTTAAGTCCCAATCTTGCTGTTGCTAGGGCTGCTTCACATCCAGCATGTCCTGCTCCTATTACTGCTACATCATAATCTCCTGCATTATATTTCATAATTTATCCCATTCCTTTCAAAGCTACAATTACTATTTTTTTATATTTACTATTTTTTATTTATAAATTAAAATCTTAAACAACAAATTTTAATTCTATTTTTTTATAAGTTCAAGTGTGAAACTCGATTTTTTGTTCTATGCACCTTTTTGTCAATCTTGTTATTTTCCTAAACAGAACTTTTTAAATATCTCATTTATTATATCATCTGTTGCAGTTGCCCCCGTAATTTTTCCTAATTCATCCAATGTCTGTTTAATAGGTATTGCTGTTATATCTATTGGCAAATTGTCATCAATTGCATTTAAACTTTCTTTTATTTTTTTTCTTGAATTTTTTATTATTTCCTTATGTCTTTCGTTCGTTATTGTTATACTATCATCAATATTTATTTCTCCTAATTTAAACATCTTTGATATTTGTGAATATAATTCTTCTATCCCTTCTTTTCGTAAGGCTGACATCTTTATTATAGGCATATTTGTATTTTTTATTTCCATATCTTTTATTGATAATTCTTGCTTTAAATCTTGTTTATTAAGAACTATAATTGCCTTTTTATTTTCTAAAATTTTTAAAATTTCTTTATCATCTTGCTCTATTTCTTTTGAAGAATCTATTATATATATTACTAAATCAGCTTCTTGCGCTATTTTTTTAGCCTTTTCTATACCAATTTTTTCTATCTTATCATCTGTTTTACTTCTAATTCCTGCTGTATCAATTACTTTTACAGGAATTCCTTCTATTACTATATATTCTTCTATTATATCCCTCGTTGTCCCCTCATATTCAGTTACTATTGCTCTATCTTCATTTAATATTGCATTCAATAATGATGATTTTCCTGCATTTGGTCTCCCTATTATCGCCATTTTTATTCCATCTTTTATTAATTTTCCATTATCGAAATTACTCTCAATATTTTTAAGTTCCAAATCAATTTTCTTTAGAGTTTCAACTAATGAAGCCTTTGTAACTTCTTCTATATCATACTCTGGATAATCTATTGATGCTTCTATATCAACCATTTTATCCATTATTTCTTTTCGTATTTCATTTATCTTTTTTGATAAATTCCCCTCTAATTGACTCATTGATGCCTCTTGTTCTTTTTTTGTTTTAGAATTTATCATATCTATTACAGCTTCCGCTTGTGCTAAGTCAATTCTTCCATTTAAGAAAGCTAGTTTAGTGAATTCTCCAGGCTCTGCAAGTCTTGCTCCATTATCAATACAAAGTTCTAATATTCTTTTTACTATAACTGGTCCTCCATGAGAATTTATTTCGCACATATTTTCGGTTGTAAAGGATTTTGGTGATACAAAATATGTAACTAGTACTTCATCAATACTTTTTCCGTTAGAATCAAAAATTTTGCCAAATTTCATTTTATAACCTTCTATTTCATTTTTTGATTTATTTTTAGGTACAAAAATTTTATCTACTATTTTAAAAGAATCTTTTCCACTTATTCTAATTATACCTATTCCACCATATCCAGGTGGAGTTGAAATTGCTGCTATAGCTTCCATATTATTCCTCCTATATCAAAAAAGTCAAAATGAGAAAATTAATATATAAAAATATTTATACATTAATTTAAAAATCCTCACTTTGACTTTAGATTTTTATAATATTTTTTTATTTTAAAGATACTACTATTCTTCTATTTTCATTTTCTCCTATGCTTTCTGTTTTTACTTTATCACTATTTTGCAATTTAGTATGAATTATTTTTCTTTCATACGCAGTCATTGGCTCCAATGTTACTGACTTTCTATTTTTTATAACACTTTTTTCTATTCTTTCTGCTAAATCTTCTAAAACCTTTTTTCTTTTTTCTCTATATCCTAATGCATCAACATTAACATGTATTTTCTCTGTTATATTCTTTCCTGCAACAGCAACAAGTATAGTTTGTAATGAATTTAAGACCTCTCCCCTATATCCAATTAAAAATTTTGAGTCTTCTCCTCCTATTACAACTGATATAGTATTTGTATCTTCTTCTTTAATCTCATAATTTATATTTTCTTTTAAATTTGAAATAAATTCTTTTAAAAATTCTTCTACTTGTTTTTTAGCTTTTTCCATATTTTCTTTGCTAACTTCTTTTTCTTCTTTTTTAATAATTTTAGGTTTGTTCTCTTCTTTTTTTTCTTTCAATGTCATTTCTACTTTTACAACTCTAGGAGCTAATATGCTAAAAAAGCTTTTTTTATCCTCATCCTCTAAAATTTTTATATCTACATCTTTTTTTGAAACTTTAAGTTCTTTCAATCCATTTTCTATTGCCTCTGTACTAGTTTTTCCCTCAAAAATTCTTGATTCACTCATAATATTATTCTTCCTCCTTAATAATTTTTTTCAAAGCAAATCTTTCAATTATCATTAATATATTATTTACTAACCAATATAAAGCTAATCCTAATGGTGCAACTAATGCAATTGATATAGACATAATTGGCATCATATACATCATATTCTTATTAGCTTGTTCCATAGGATTTATCTCCTCTTCTGGTTTTGCTTCTTCTTTTCCATCTGTTATTAATTTATTTTCATTCTTTTTATTTTTGTTATCAACTGCTGAATTTATTTTTATTGAAATAAATGTAGTTATAACATATAATATTGGAATTATAAATACTTTTATATCTGAAGAATCTTTTAATGGTACTCCACTTAAATCCAATCCTAAGAAATTCATATTTATATAAACATTTTCATCTTCATTTCCTTTTTGCTTTATAATACTTATTTCTGGATATGCAGTATTAGAAGCATTTTGCTCCTCTATCTCTATTTTATATTGTTCAATTATATTACTATCAACTTTTTTCATATATGTTAATGGGCTTCTTACTAAGAAAAACACTGAAAATAGAAGTATTATTTGAATAATTGCACCCAAACACCCACTAAAAGGGCTCATATTTTCTCTTTTATATAATTCTATAGTTTCTTGATTTAATTTTTCAGGATTATTCTTATATTTACTTTGTATTTCTTTTAATTTTTCTTGTATTTTAGCTGTTTTCTTCATAGTTTTTTGCTGTTTTATTGTCATTGGTAATAATAATAATTTAACTATTATAGAAAAAACTATTATTGATAAACCAAAATTACCTAAATATGTATATAAAAAATTCAAAAAATATCCAAATATATTTGCAAAAAAGCTTATCATATATAATATCATTCCTTTCTATATGTAATAAAATTATTTTAAAGGATCATATCCTCCTTTTGCAAATGGATTACATCTAATTATTCTTTTTGCCCCATAATATCCACCTTTTATACATCCATATTTTTCTATAGCCTGCATAGTATATTCTGAGCATGTAGGATAATATTTACAATGAAAACCCATTTTACTAAATAATTTAGATAATGTTTTCTTGTATAAAATTATTATCTTAATTAAAATCTTTTTCATCTATAAGAATACCTGTCCTTTTAAAAATATTTTCGAAGTCATTTTTTATTTCATGATAATTTGCTTCTTTTGGACTTCTATTTTTATTCCATATAAAAACGAAATCATATCCCTTCAATATATTATTTCTTATTAATAATCTATAATTTTCTCTTATTAATCTTTTTATTCTATTTCTCTCTACGGCTCCTGCGATTTTAGAGCTAACAGCTATTCCCATTCTATTTATATTCATTTTATTTTTTATAATAAAAAATTGAATATATTTTCCATAATAATATTGACCTTTATTTAATACTTTTTTAAATTCATAATTTTTTTTTAATGTATTTAATTTTCTCATTTTTCTCTCTACTTTTCTAAATAAAAAATATTTTTTAATAATATTATATATTTATTTAGAATTATTTATTTTTATTTTATTTTTTAATTCAATTATTATTTTTTCTTACGGAAGGTTCATATTCAGCATTTTATAATTTTATTTTTTATTATTAAAATTATAATTAAAGGACCGCTATTTTTCTTTTGCAGTCCCTCTCCTATATTTAAGCTGTTAATTTTTTTCTTCCTTTTGCTCTTCTTGCTTTTAATACATTTCTTCCAGATCTAGTACTCATTCTTTTTAAAAATCCATGTTCTTTACTTCTTTGTATTTTTTTTGGTTGATATGTTCTTTTCATTATTGCACCTCCTAATTTCTATATCAAATATATTAATTTGCGTAAAATCTATTTTATAGTTTTTCCACAATTATTTGCATTTTTAGCAGAAAAGATTATATCTCAAAATTCCGTTATTGTCAACGATTTTTTAAAACTTTTAAAGTTATCCACATTTTTTTATAAATTTTCCACATTTGTATTGACTTTTATTTACATTCTTTGATATTATATGAGATATTTCTACAAAATGAAAGGGACGAAAAAAATGGCTCAAGATTTAAACGAACTTTTGAATAATGCAAAAGTATTAATTAATGATGCTACAAATATTATGGCATATCAAACATGGATCGAACCCTTAGAGATTTCAAGTATGAATGATGATAATATAGTTTTAGTAGCTCCAACAGCTTTTCATGTTGATCAAATTAGAAGATATGTTGATCCAATAAGTAATGCTTTTAAATTTTTAACACATAAAGAACGTAAAATTACTTTTGTTACTCAACAAGATTTAGAAAATAAATCTTCTATAAAAGCTTCTAGTGTTGGAGAAATTATAACACCTATAAATTCTACTCTTGATCCTAGATATACTTTCGAATCATTTGTTATAGGTGATAATAATAGATTTGCACATGCTGCTGCATTTGCAGTATCAGAATCACCTGGAACTTCTTACAATCCATTATTTATTTACGGAGGCGTAGGAATAGGGAAAACTCATCTTATGCATGCAATAGGTCATGAAATTTTAAAAAGAGATCCTGAAAAGAAAATAGTATATGTAACTTCTGAAAAATTTACTAATGAATTCATTAATGGAATAAAAGATAATCAAAATGAGCAATTTAGGCAAAAATATAGAAATATAGATGTATTATTAATAGATGATATTCAATTCATTGCAGGAAAAGAGGGAATACAAGAAGAATTTTTCCATACTTTTAATACGATTTATGAAAATAAAGGTCAAATTGTTCTTACAAGTGATAGACCACCTAAAGATATAAATCCTTTAAGTGAACGTTTAAAATCAAGATTTGGTTGGGGATTATTAGTAGATATTTCTTCTGCAAATTATGAAACCCGTTTAGCTATTTTAAGAAAAAAAGTCCAATTAGATAATATTGTTATAGATGATCTTATACTTTCTAATATTGCAACAAAAGTTGATACAAATATTAGAGATTTAGAGGGAACTTTCAAAAAAATAGTTGCTCAAGCATCTTTAACTCATAGTCCAATAACTTTTGAATTAGCTGAAAAAGCAATTAATGATGTAATATCTAAAAAAGAAAAGATAATATCATCTAGCTATATAAAAGAAATTGTATCAAAATATTTCAACATATCAGTTAAAGATTTAGATAGTGCAAAACGTTCTAATGATTTAGCTTACCCTAGACAAATTGCAATGTATTTATGTAGAGAAATTGCTGATATTCCTTATAAGAAAATAGGTGATGAATTCGGTAAAAGAGACCACTCAACAGTTATGCATGCATGTGAAAAAATATCGAATGATATGAAACAAAAAGGAGAAACATGGTCACATGTGGAAAGTGTGAAAAACATTATTTTAAATTCAAATTAGTTTTTAACTTAGAATTTTTAATAATTTTAAATATATTCATAAGAAAAAATGTTTTGAAAAATTATGTTTCATATAAGTGCTTTAATATCTTTCATTTATAACACTTATATGAGTTATGCACATTAAATTGTGTATAACTTGTTGATAACATGTGAATAATTAATTATACACATAAAAAAATGGAAACTGTGGAAAATATAAAAAGTTATCCACTAAGTTATCAACACAAATAGTACTTAGGGAAGTAAAGGTTTGAAGTGTTTTTCCACACTTTCCACAGACCTACTACTACTACTACTAAAAATATTTATATTATATAAAGGAGTGTAAAAAATGAAATTCGTTTGTGAAAAAGAAAAATTGCTTAAAGCAATTAATTCCGTAGTAAAAGGAGTATCTTCTAAAACTACAATGCCTATATTAGAAGGTATACTTATTCAAACTAATGATAATGAAATTAAATTAACTACATATGATTTAGAATTAGGTATAGAATATATAATAGAATGTGAAGTAGAAGAACAGGGAAATACAGTTGTAAATGCAACTATGTTTAGCGAAATAGTTAGAAAACTTCCTGATGCAGATATATTAATTACTTTAAATGAAAAAGGTCTATTAGTAATTGAATGTGAAGGTTCTTTATATAAACTATCAACAATGAATCCAGAAGAATTTCCAGAATTACCTGTTATAGATGTAGAAAATTCTGTTGAATTAGATCAAAATATGTTGAAAAATATGATAAGAAAAACAATATTTGCAGTAAGTGCAGAAGAAAATAGACCTATTTTTACAGGATGTCTATTTGAAATTCTTAATAATAAAATAAATGTAGTTGCAGTAGATGGATTTAGATTAAGTTTAAAAAGTAATTTCTTAGAGAATAGTGTTAATAATTTTAATGCAGTTATTCCTGGAAAGACATTAAATGAAGTTAATAAAATAATATCTGATTCATTTGATAAAATAAAAATGAGTATATCAAAAAATCAGGCACTATTTGAAATGGAAAAATGTAAAATAGTAACAAGATTATTAGACGGTGAATTCTTAAAATATGATAATGTAATACCAAAAACATGGGAAACAAGAATAAGAGTAAATAAAAAAGACTTACAAGAATGCTTTGAAAGAGTTAGTTTAATTTCAATGTCTTCTATAGAAAAAGAAAGAAAGTATCCAGTTAGATTTTCTGTAGAAATAGGAAAAGCTATAATTTCATGTACAAATCAAGCTGGAGATGCAAAAGAAGAAATATTAGTTTCTACAGAAGGAAAAAATATAGAAGCAGGATTTAATCCAAAATACTTCTTAGATGCTTTAAAAGTAATAGATGATGAAGAAATATTTGTAGACTTTGGAAGTAGTATTTCACCATGTGTAATAAGACCAGTAGATGAAGATGGATCATATATATATATGATTTTACCAATAAAAATTCAAGATTAATATTAAAAAAATAAATAAAAAAAGGTAAAAAAATGTACATAAAAAAAATAATATTAAATAATTATAGAAATTATAATGAACAAGAAATAAATTTAAATAAAAATATTAATATATTTTATGGGGATAATGCACAAGGAAAAACAAATATAATAGAAGCTATATATTTATCAAGTATAGGAAAATCGTTTAGAACTAAGAAAGACAAGGAATTAATAAATATAGAAAATAATAATGAAAAAGCAATAATACAAATAGATTTTGAAAAAATAGATAGAGATGGAAAAATAAAAATAGAAATAAATGATAAAAAAAATATATATATAAATGGAATAAAAGCAAAAAAATTAAGTGAAATTTTAGGAAACATAAATATGGTTTTATTTTGTCCTGATGACATAACACTTTTTAAAGATGGTCCAGCCAAAAGAAGAAGAGCTTTAGACATAATGATTAGCCAATTAAGACCTGCATATATATATAATTTAAATTTATATTTAAAAACATTAGAACAAAGAAATAATTATTTAAGATTAATAAAATATGAAAAAAAATCAGAAGAAATGTTAGAAATATGGGATGAAAAATTAGCAGAATACGCTGAAAACGTTTATAAATATAGGAAAGAATTTATTGAAAAAATAAAAGAAAAAATAGTAAATATTCATAAAAAAATAACAGAAAATAATGAAATAATTAAAATTAAATTTATAACAGATTGTGAAAATAAAGAAAAATATTTAAAAAAATTAAAAATAGATAGAGAAAAAGATATAGAAAGAGGGTATACAGGAAGAGGAATTCATAGGGATGATTTTGAAATTTTTATCAATGAAAAACCTCTAAGTTCTTACGGATCTCAGGGTCAGCACAGAACGACACTGCTATCATTAAAGATAACAGAACTCAACATAATACATGAAGAGATAGGAGAATATCCAATACTTTTATTAGATGATTTTATGTCAGAATTAGATAAAAAAAGAAGAGAAAATTTATTAAAAAATATAGAAAATATTCAAGTAATAATAACATGCACAGAAAAAATGAAAATAGAAAATAAAAATCAAAAAATATTTCATATTAAAGATGGAAAAATAGATATAGAACAATAAAAATCTAAAAAAAAGATATTGATTTTTTTAAAAATTTAATATAAGATACAATAAGCAAAAGAAAAAAACTTAGGGAAAGTATACTTATAATATAAAAACAAATAAAGAAAGAGGTAAAAACAAATGGAAAAATTCGAACATGAGTATAATGCAGATCAAATACAAGTTCTAGAAGGATTGGAACATGTAAGAAAAAGACCAGGTATGTATATAGGAAGTGTTTCTGTTAGAGGACTACATCATTGTGTTTATGAAATAGTAGATAATGCAGTAGATGAAGCATTAGCTGGATATTGTAAAAATATATATGTTACTATAGAACCAGGCAACATTATATGTGTAGAAGATGATGGTAGAGGAATACCTGTTGATATACATTCAAAAACTAAAATTTCTGCCGCAGAAACAGTTTATACAAAATTAAATGCAGGTGGAAAATTTGGTGGAGATAGTGGATATAAAGTATCAGGTGGACTTCATGGAGTTGGAGCATCCGTAGTTAATGCGCTATCAGAATGGGTAGAAGTTACAATTCAAAGAGATGGCGGAATTTTCCAAATGAAATTTGAAAGAGGAAAAACTATTGAATCATTAAAAAGAATAGGAGATTCAGATAAAACAGGTACAAAAGTTAGATTTTTAGCTGATAATACTATTTTTGAAACTCTTGAATATGAATATGAAGTATTAGAAAAAAGATTTAGGGAAATGGCTTTTTTAACAAAAGGATTAAAAATCACAATAGAAGATAAAAGAGAAGGAAAAGAGCAGAAATCAGAATTTTGTTTTGAAGGTGGATTAAATTCTTTTGTTGAATATTTAAATCAAAATAAAGAAAAGATTAATGCTTTACCAATATATATAGAAAAAGAAGGAGAAGTACCATTAGAAGTTGCTATTCAATACACAACAGCATATTCAGAAAATATATATACTTTTGTTAATAATATAAACACAATAGAAGGTGGAACACATTTAGAGGGATTTAAAAGAGCTGTAACAAAATCATTTAATGATTATGCAAGAAATCATGGAATATTAAAAGAAAAAGATCAAAATCTTCAAGGAGAAGATATACGTGAAGGTATGACAGCTGTTATTTCTGTTAAAGTAAAAGAACCACAATTTGAAGGACAAACTAAGACAAAATTAGGAAATAGTAATGTAACAGGAATAGTTGCAACAGCAGTAACAGATGCTTTAAATAACTTCTTAGAAGAAAATCCAAATGTTGCAAAAGCAGTATTAGAAAAATGTATAAGTGCTGCAAGAGCTAGAGAAGCAGCAAGAAAAGCACGTGAATTAGTTAGAAAGAAAAATCAACTAGAAGGTTCAACATTACCAGGAAAACTAGCAGATTGTAGTAGTAAAAACCCAGATGAGTGCGAAGTATTTATAGTAGAGGGTGATTCAGCTGGAGGAAGTGCTAAACAAGGAAGAGAAAGAAAATTCCAAGCAATATTACCACTTTGGGGAAAAATGTTAAATGTAGAAAAATCAAGAGCAGATAAAATATATGGTAATGATAAATTACAACCAGTTATTTTAGCTGTTGGTGCAGGAATAGGAGCAGATTTTGATATTACAAAAATTAGATATGGAAAAGTAATAATAATGGCAGATGCGGATGTAGACGGTGCACATATTAGAACATTATTATTAACATTTTTCTTTAGATATATGAGACCTTTAATAGAAAATGGAAATGTTTATCTTGCTCAACCACCATTATATAAGATATCTAAAAAAGGAATGGAAGATATATATTGCTATACAGATGAAGATATGGAAAATGCATATAAAGAATTAGAGGAAAAAGGAATTCCAAGAGATCAATTAGGATTACAAAGATATAAAGGACTAGGAGAAATGAATCCAGACCAATTATGGGAAACAACAATGGATCCAGCAAGAAGAATATTAATAAAAGTAACTATGGAAGATGCTATGAAAGCAGATCAAATATTTACTCTTTTAATGGGAGATGAAATTGAACCAAGAAGAGAATTTATTGTAAAAAATTCAAAATTTGTTAAAAACTTAGATGTATAATAATAGGGGATACTTTGATGTATCCCTTATTTTATCTAAAACTATTAAATTTAAAAATTTCTTATATTAACTCTCAAATTTAACATATTTGAAATTTTAATATGTAAAAGTGTAAAGCTAATATTAATCTACAGCTAAAACTATTATGCATAAATACTCAACTAATATATATTACTATATAAATAATCAATTTTCCACACATAATAATCAGTTGCTAGGCCATAAAAACACTTTTAATAACCATATTCATCCTTATGGATAAAGGACTAATAACAGTCATTAAGAAATATAAATATGACCGTATCTCAAATATATTACCTATAATTTAACCATATATATAAAATATAAAAAATAATCAAGAGAAAATTTTAAATATTAAATATAGCTTGCATACAAATAATATATTCTTATCGCCGGCATAATGTAATCCTAAAAATAGAACCACATTATACCTTTGCTCGAATAATATAAAACTCAATAAAATCCTATATTACTCTTTGAATCAACTAATATTAACCTTACGATATTATTATAATCAAAAATAAAAAAATTATACAAAAAGTATTGACAAAAAAAATTTAAATGGTACAATATGAATAATTTTAATTCAAAAATTTTTATAAATCTATTAATTTTATCAATATAAAATTTATTTTATCTAAAAAAATTCCAAAAGGAGAGAATATGAAAAATTTAATATCGATACAGGAATGGATGCCGTTTTCAGAAGTTTTTAAGAAAGGGGTAGTAAAACTAAAAGATGAATGCTTAATAAAAATTTTGAAAATCATACCTATAAATTATAATTTAAAGTCGGAAATAGAAAAGGAAGCAATTTTAAATTCATATAAAATTTTTTTAAAAACATGTAACTTTGATATTCAAATATTAATTCAATCAAACAAAGAAGATTTAAATCAAATAATATCCAAAATAAACAATAAAATAGAAATAGAAAAAGACGAAACAATCAAAACAATATCAAAAAATTATATAAACTATATAAATGAAATTAATAACAATAGAAAATCAACGGCAAAAAGATTTTTTATTATAGTAAAAGCAATAAATAAAAAGGATGAAGAAAGCACAAAGCAAGAACTAGAAGAAAAATTTTTAAAGATAAAAGAAACACTAGAAAGATGTGGAAATAGAGTAGAAGAGATACAAAAAAAGGAAGAAACGGTAGAAATTTTATTTTCATTTTTTAATAAAAGATTAAGTCAAATTTAATGTAAGGAGGAAAGCTTGCATGAAAAATAATCAAGAAGAGACTAGCGAATTAGAAAAAGGCAACTTTAAAGCCATAGATTTTATAAGTCCATCATATATAGAAAAAAGAAATCCTAAATATTTTGAAGTAGACGGAATAAAGTATTCTGGATTATTAATAATTAATTATAATAGAGAACAAAACGAATTAATACTAAAAAATTTAATTGATATAAACATTAACCTAAATATTTCAATGTTTTATGAAAAGAAAGATAGTTTTAAAGTTATTAGAGAATTAACCTATTATATAGGTAACTCAGGTGCTGAAATAAAAGAAAATGGAAATAAAAACAGGGAAGACATAGAACTAATATCATTTACACATAATGATGCACAATATATAAGAAAAGAAATGCAAATAAATAATGAAGAACTTTATAATATTTATATTTATATAGAAGTATTTTCTGAAGAAGAAAAGGAATTGGAATATTTATTAAACAAAGTTGAAGGAATATTGCAAAGCCAAGGAATGCAGACTAGAAGAGCATATTTTAGACAAGAACAAAGTTTTTTAGCTAGTACTCCAATGATGAAAAATCATGAAGATATAAAAGCAGTTTCAAGAAGAAACATTTTAACATCAGGAATACTTGCCACTTATCCATTTATATCATCATCAATTTTTGATAAAAATGGCATATTTATAGGAACAAATATGAATAATAATTCACCTGTTTTTATAGACAGATATGATAGAGAAAAATATAAAAATTCAAATATGTGTATATTTGGGACAAGTGGAGCTGGAAAATCATTTTATACAAAACTATTAATTATTAGAAACAGAATTGTAGGGATAGAACAGTACGTAATAGATCCTGAGAGAGAATATGAGAAACTATGTAGAGAATTGAATGGTGTATTATTAAAAATAGGTCCAGCATCTAAGACATATATAAATGTATTTGATATAAGAGAAGAAAGTATAGAAGAAAACGAAATGGGATATTTAGCAACAAAAATTTCAAAATTAATAGGATTTTTTAACTTAATATTTGGAGAAATAAATGAAGAAGAAAAAGGAATATTAGAAAATAAAATAATAGAATGTTATAGGAAAAAGGGGATAACGTTTAAAGATGAAACATTGTATAAAAAAGTAAATGAAAAAAAGATATTTAAAGAAAGCATAGATATGCCTAGATTAGAAGATTTATATAATATTTTAGATGAAAATGATAAAACTCAGAAAACATTTAAAATAAAGTTATTTCCGTTTATAAAAGGATCTTTAAAATTTTTTAATAGATATACTAATATAAAAATTAATAAAAAACTAATTGTTGCAGATATATATGAACTGGGTGAAGAAAACTTAAAATATGGAATGTATATATTTACTGAACTATTTTGGGATAGAATAAAAATAGACAGAAATAAAAAAAAGGCAATCTACTTAGATGAAATTTGGAGGTTAATAGGAGTTACTTCAAATAAAAATGTTGCAAGTTTTATATATAAAATTTTTAAAACTATAAGAAAATATGGAGGAAGTGCTGTAGCTATAACTCAAGATGTATCAGACTTATTTAGTTTAGAAAAAGGTACGTATGGAAAAAGTATATTAAATAATTCAAGTATAAAAACTTTTTTCTCATTAGAAGAAGAAAATATTAGAGTATTAAGTGAAAATACAAATTTATCAGAAATGGAAAAAATAGAGATAAAAGGATTAAATAAAGGAGAAACATTAATGCTCATAGGAGATAATCATATTTTAGTAAAAATAGAGTCAGCTGATTTTGAAAAAAAGCTAATTGAATAAAAGGAAGGAAGAGAGTATATGAACCAATTATTAGAAACTGGTTTAGAAAAAGATTTGGAAGAAAATATAAATGAAAATACAATTGAAGAAAAACAAAACAAATTCTTAGGAAGTGCAATAGGAAAAACAATAAACACTGCAATAGATACAGGATTAAGAATAATTCTTCCTAATTCAATAGAAGATGGAGTAATAGATATAAAAAATGCTTTATTTAGTGAAGGATTAAAAGAAGGAATAAAAACTGCTATAAATTCTGCAATAAATCTAGGAAAAAGTGCAATAGGTATTGTTACAGGAAAATTTGAAAATGTTTCACAAGCGTATTCTGCAGTTAAAAGTGGAGGAATTATAGATACAGCATCTAAAGCTTTAGATAGTGCAATAAAATCAGCAAACAAAAATGGATTAATAAAAGATGGAACTGCAAAATTATTAAAAAAAGGAAAAAATGTTGTAAAAGAATGTATTTCAAGCAATATAGAAAAAACATTTATGGAACAAGTAGATAGTATAGAAAAAATAGGAAAATATATAAATAACTGGAATAAATGTCTAGAAACGAAAGATATAAAAGGAATGGATAGAGAATATAAAAAGATACAGGATAAATTAGAAAATGTACTTCCATTAGAACAAACATTAGATCAAGTCGAAGCAATATCTAATGTCCAAACATTAATAAAAAATAAAGGAGGAATAGAAAAAATATCATTAGAAGAAATAGAACTAGCAAAGAAATTAGTATAAAAAATTAAAATTTTTCGCTTGCATATTTTTAGTTGTTTTAGTATAATACAAGAGAATGTAAAACAACTAAAAATATAGAAGAAAAGAGGATTTTAAATGGATAGACCAGAAGAAACTATAATCGAGAGAGATATAGAAAAAGAGATGAGAACAGCCTATATAGATTATGCTATGAGCGTAATAGTTGCTCGTGCATTACCAGATGTTAGAGACGGGTTAAAGCCAGTACATAGAAGAATTTTATATTCTATGCATGAAGATGGAATTACATCAGACAAGCCATACAGAAAATCAGCTAATACAGTAGGTTCTGTTCTAGGAAGATATCATCCACATGGAGATGCAGCAGTATATGATGCAATGGTAAGAATGGCACAAACATTCTCATTAAGATATCCATTAATCGATGGACATGGAAACTTTGGATCTGTTGATGGAGATCCACCAGCTGCAATGAGATACACAGAAGCAAGAATGGCAAAAATTGCAAATTATATGATGGCAGATATAGAAAAAAATACAGTTAATTTTGTTCCTAACTATGATGATAGATTACAAGAACCAAGTGTATTACCAACAAAATTACCAGCACTATTATTAAATGGTTCATCAGGAATTGCTGTAGGTATGGCAACAAATATTCCTCCACACAACTTAACAGAAGTTGTTAATGGAATAGATGCCATGATAGATAATCCTGACATAACAAACGAAGAATTAATGCAATATATAAAAGGACCAGATTTTCCAACAGGAGCAACAATACTTGGAAGAGATGGTATAAAAGAAGCATATACAACAGGACGTGGAAAAATAACAATGAGAGCAGAAGCAGAAATAGAAGAAATGTCAGGAAATAGGCAAAGAATAATAGTAACGTCTTTACCATATCAAGTTAATAAAGCACGTTTACATCAAACTATAGATCAACTTGCGAGAGATAAAAAGATAGATGGAATTTCAACCATTAGAGACGAATCAGATAGAACAGCTAATACAAGATTAGTAATAGAATTAAAAAGAGATGCAAACGCACAAGTTGTATTAAATAGATTGTATAAATATACACAAATGCAAGACACATTCGGTGTAATAACATTAGCATTAGTAAATGGCGAACCAAGAATTTTAACATTAAGAGAATGTATTTATTATTTCTTAGAGCATAGAAAAGAAGTAATTACCCGTAGAACAAAATTTGAATTAGAAAAAGCAGAAGCAAGAGCTCATATATTAGAGGGATTAAGAATTGCTATTAACAACATTGATGAAGTAATAAAAATAATTAGAGAATCTTATGATGATGCTAAAGAAAGATTAATGGAAAGATTTAACCTTTCAGATATTCAAGCACAAGCAATTTTGGATATGAGATTAAAGACTTTACAAGGATTACAAATTGAGAAAATTGAAGAAGAATATGCAGAATTAATGAAATTAATTGCTCATTTAAAAGAAATTCTTGCAAATGAATATTTAGTATATCAAATAATAAAAGAAGAATGCGAAGAATTAAAAAGTAAATATGGAGATGAAAGAAAAACAAAAATAATTGCTGCAGCAGGCGAATTTGTTGATGAAGATTTGATAAAAGACGAACAAACAGTAATAGCTCTTACACACTTTGGATATATAAAACGTATGCCAATAAACACATATAAAAGCCAAAGAAGGGGAGGAAAAGGAATCACAGGAATTGCTACAAGAGAAGAGGACTTTGTTAAAAATATATTTACAGCTTCAACACATGATACAATATTATTCTTTACAAATCTAGGAAAATTATATAAATTAAAAGGATATGAGGTTCCAGAAGCAGGAAGAACGGCAAAAGGAACAGCAATAGTTAATTTACTAAGTCTAGATCCAGGAGAAAAAGTATCTGCGATTATTCCAATTCAAAATTTTGCCGAAGGAAAATATTTATTAATGGCTACAAAGAATGGAATAATAAAGAAAACTCCACTTACAGAATATGACTCTTCAAGAAAAACAGGATTACAAGGAATAGCACTAAAAGATGATGACGAATTAATATCAGTAAGACTAACTGATGGAGAAGATAATGTAGTTTTAGTTACACAAGAAGGACAATGTATTACATTTAATGAGAAAGATGTAAGACCAATGGGAAGAGTATCACAAGGTGTAATAGGAATAAAATTAGACTCAAATGATGCTGTAATAGGTATGGAATCAATAATATCAGGAAGCAATGCAACATTACTAGCAATAACAGAAAATGGATTTGGAAAAAGAACAGAGCTTGATGAATACAGAGTTCAAATTAGAGGAGGAAAAGGAGTAACAACATATAAAATTACTCCAAAAACAGGTAAAGTAGTAGGAATTAAGATAACAAATGGCGATGAAGATGTAATGCTAATTACAGATACAGGAGTAGTTATAAGATTAAAAGTTTCAGAAATAAGTATATTAGGACGTTCAACACAAGGTGTAACTCTAATGAGAACAAATGATGGAGGCAAAGTTGTTAGTTTCGAACTTGTCGAACCAGAAGATGAAACAAAAAATGAAGATAGTACTGAAGAATTAAATACAGAAACAAACGAAAATAAAACTGAAGAATAAAAAATATAGAGGCAAAATGTTGCCTCTATATTTTTTTATAATAGTAAATTTTAATGGATTTCATATTAATTAATATAATTGATATTGTATTTAAAATTTATTCACTTCTATTCGGAAACTTAAAACTTGGCAAGAAGGTAAGTTAACAGATCCACTTTCATTTGATATCGATACGAAAAGTAATTACATATAGACAAAAAAGTAGAAGAAAACTTACGGAAATAACATATAACTCATCAGTAATTTGAAATAGTGAAAACTTAGAAAAGTATAGTAATCAAATCGAAGTATATTAGAAATGTAGAATAAAAATTTAAGAATAAATATAAATTAAAATTATAAAAAATAAAAAATTATTTTAAATAATAAATTATAAAAAATAAAAAATATTTAATAATAAAAAATAATAATTATAAAATTTTATTTATTATTATTTATGATTAATTAAATAAAGGATGTACTGTTTTATAATTATAGAATTTGGGAACAATGCTTAAACTAACAAATAGACAAAAAAAGCCGATATTTATATCGGAAGCAACAAGAAGGAAGATAAAAAATCTTAAAAGACAACAAAAAGCAAACGAAAAAGAAGAAGTATAATATAGAGAAAACAAAAAGAAAAAAAGTAAATGAAAAACAAAATTTTATAAAAAATACTAATAAAATAAATAATTAAATAAAAAAATATTAATTAATAAATTAATTAATATTTTTTTATTTTCAGAGTATTGACAAACCCCAGATATTTTTTTCTGGGGTTTTCAATATTTTTAGTAAAATTGTAATTTTAAAATTTA
>CANQQQ010000022.1 GCA_947626025.1 uncultured Clostridia bacterium | reverse complement strand
ATAGAAGTAGAAGGATACTTAGATGTAGGACATTTACAATTTGATGAACCATTTGAAGAAGACACGATAAAAATAGAGAAGCAAATAAAAGTAACATCACAAGACGGAAGCAGTGAAGAGATATACACATTAATATTGTATAAGAAGACACAAATAATGGGAGCAATAATAACAGAGAACTATGAGCAGAAATATATGGCAAAAGTAAAATTATACAAGAGAAAGAAGAAAGAGGACGACCCATTAGGAGAAGATGTAGTACAAGACTTAGAGG
The DNA here is from genome assembly GCA_947626025.1 of uncultured Clostridia bacterium. Taxonomy (GTDB): domain Bacteria; phylum Bacillota; class Clostridia; order TANB77; family CAG-508; genus CAKPSH01. The sequence continues at coordinate 29,364 of CANQQQ010000022.1, read as the reverse complement.
AACAAGTAGGACAAGAAGAATTACCACAAGATGAAGAAATACAAGAAGTAGAGGAAGAACTAATACTAGACAGAGAAATAGAAACAGAAGAAGATGGAAACTTTGTATTAGAAATAACAGAAGTAGGAACATATGATGTAGTAATAGAAAAACCAGGATATTTAAGTTATACATTAGCAAAGATAGAGATAACACCAGGATTAGTAGTAGAAATACAGGAACACAAATTAATAGCAGGAGAAGAAATAGAAGACGGAGAAATTGAAATAGGAGACTTAGTAGAACTAAATGCAAATTTAGGAATAGAAGTTACAGAAGATAACAAAGAAGAAAAAGGAAGGTATGACTTAAATGAAGACGGAACTGTAGACTTGACAGATAGAAACATCTTAAAGAGCAATTATGGAAAGAAGGACGAAGTTGAAATTTGGGTAAACCCAGATGAAGTAGATGCAATTAATCTTGAAATGGATGAAACTGAAATATCTAATATAGGTTTACCACTAGCATGTGAATACAGAATATCATCAGACTATGGAGAAAGAGTAAATCCAATAACAGGAGAAGACAAACTTCATGCAGGAATAGACATAGTAGGAGAGCATCATACAGAGATCCTATCAATAGCAGAAGGTGAAGTAACATACGCAGGAGTACAAAACGGATATGGAAACTGTATAGAAATCAAGCACGTAATAAATGGAGAAACGATATATAGTTTCTATGCACACTTATCTAGAATAGATGTAAAAGTAGGAGACAAAGTAGAAAAAGGACAAGTAATAGGACTAGAAGGAGGAGCAGAAGAAGATCCAAACCATGGAAACTCAACAGGACATCATTTACACTTCGAACTAAGAAGTGCAACAGGTTCAGGACATAGTATTGATCCAAGAGAATATTTAAGATTTTAAACTAGGGGCACATTGTGCCCCTAAAATATTTCATGTGTAGGGGCGGTCAGAGCTCGTAAAAGAATATAAAACAATATGTATTGTGTTTTGGGTTCTTTTACATGTAGGGGCTGGCCATTGGCCGCCCGCGAATAAAGAATTAAAATACATTTTAATTCTTTATTCTATACATCATCCACCTGCAATGGTTGAATAAATACAAAAAATAAATGTGAAAAATCGGAATTTCCGCAAGGGAATTCCGAATTTTTTAATATGTATGTAACAAAAAAGATAAGAAAATTTAACACAAAAATACGGCAGTGGTAAATTGACCTTCCGCAAAGCCATAGAATACGCCAGAAAATTGTCAAAATTTAGCGTATTGAAATTGGATAAAAAATATATTAGCATTAAATATAGATAAATATAAATAAAGCGCAATATACAAGGACTAAATTTATCGCAATATAAATGAATTAATAAATTCTCAAAATGCCTAAAACTCAATTTCGGACAATTTGTAAGGAATTAGCTTACAGCGCCCTCTCATCACGTTCGAGATTCCCTATAATCTAATTCCTAACAAATTGTACCTTCAACGTCGTTTAAATCATTTCTCGAATTGATTAATTATTTATATTGCTACTAGAAATTCTTAAAATTTGTCATTTCAAAAAAATATATATAAATAAGAAAAAAATAAGAAAGAAAGGAAGACAAAACATGAAAAAACCGGAAAACGTTGATATTGTAACACACACACACACACACACACACACACACACACACACACAAGCATTCTTTAATAGATAAAGAAAATGATGAAAAAATAATAAATTATTAAGGACACAATTTATTGTGCCCTTATTTTGCGTATTTAGGTGCGAAAAATAAGCTACGTCTTAAGTCGTTACTTTTAGATAAAAAGTAATGTGCAAGATAATAACTGTATATACCGCAATATAATAAATTAATAAATTTACAGAATGCTAAAACTCAATTTCGAACAATTTGTAAAGAATAAAATTACAGCGCCCTCTCGACACGCTCGAGATTCCCTATAATTTTATTCTTAACAAATTGTAACTTCAACATCGTTTAAAGCATTCCTCAATTGATTAATTTATTATATTGCTAACAAATGTATAAATGAGCAACATAAGAAAAGGAGGACAACTATGAAACATAGCAGAAAATGGAAAGAAAAACTAAAGAAAAGACTAGTAGGAGGTACACTTAGTATACTGGTAATTATAATGCTAATTGTAGGTAGCAACTTAGCATTATTAAACATGCATATAAATCCATTAGCAGGAATTAAAAATTTAATTAATACAGCCTTTTCTAGTGATGAGATAAATATGATCAATGGTAATGAAACAGAAAGTATAATTCAAAAAACTTCTGTTGAAATACTAGATGGAAATATTGTAGTCTGTGACAGTATTGTACAAGGTGTAAGAGATGCGGAATTAATAGACGGAACTTATACATTTAGAGTAACAGGAAAAAATAGTGATGGAACAGAAGAAACAAAGGAATATGAAGTAGAATTAATAAATATTAATGATGAAAATGTTCATTATTCATTAGAAGATGGAGAAGAATCTAAAACAATATCATTAGGAAATAACACTACTGACTATAAAATGCTAGTAGTTAAATATCATGGGAATTTAACGATAGATGAAGGAGTTAAAGTAACAGCAAGCACAGCTGAAGATGGTTTAACATACAAAAAAGGTATGTACCTATGTGTAATGGGTAATTTAATTAATAATGGCGAAATATCAATGACAGCAAGAGGAACATATAACCAAGAAGGAGAAAATGTATATCTTTGGAAAAATATAAATGATACATATGAATATGTTCCAGCTATTGGTGGTGCAGCAGGAACTGCTGTAAGTTCATATTCAGGAGGAAATTATTGGACTGTAACACATGGAAAACAAGGAGGAAATGGACAAAATAGACAAACTGGTGGAGGAGGTTCAGGTGCATCATCAAACTGGAACTCTTCAGGAACTAGTGGCTCAGGTTCAGCAGGAACATCATATTCTGGTGGCTCTGGTGGTGGAGCACAATCTGGAGGGAACATGAATCAAACAGCGTGGAGTGCACAACCAAATGGAGGAGCAGGAGGACAAGGATATGCTAGAAGACGTAATTCAGGTCACTCAGCGAAAGGTGTTGGTGGAGGTGCTGGAAATCTAGGAGGAAAAGGATGGTATAGCGCCGGTGGCGATACAACTGGATATGCAACAGACTCTTATAAAGGAGATAATGGTACAGGAGGATTATTAATATTATATGCGAAAAAATTGTTTAATGAAGGACAAATAACAGCAAAAGGAAGCAATGGTGGAAAACAAAGAATGGGAGACCATGATGCCTCAGGAGGATCTTCAGGTGGAGGAAGTATCAATATATTCGCTAATGATATAGTTGATAATTCTCAAATAACAGCAAAAGGTGGAGTGTCTAGTGGAAATAGTTCATTTCCTATTGGTGGAGCAGGAGGAGAAGGTTCAGTTACCATAAATAAATTATATCCGGACTTAAATTACTCTGAAAAGGTAATCGAATTAAATGTAGGACAAGATTATGCAATAGATAAAAATCAGATACAGCTTATTAATCAAAATAAAATTCAAATAAATCCAATAACACTAGGAAGAATTACATTTGATGCATTAGATAGCACAATAGCAGATGTAGATGCTAATGGAAAAATAACAGCAAATAAAACAGGTAAGACGAAAATAAAAATTACAGACATAGATAATGATATAAGCACATATGTATATGTTCAAGTAATTAATAATACAAAAATAGATGTTCAAGAAGGAAAAAATTTCACAGTAGCATTAAAGCAAAATGGTACTGTTTGGAGTTATGGCCTAAATGATAATGGACAATTAGGAATTGGAAATAATGATAATCAAACAGAACCTGTTCAAGTACAAGGAGTAAGTGACATAAAACAAATAGCAACAGGATATTCACATGCATTAGCATTAACAAAAAGTGGAGAAATATATGCATGGGGACTTGGAACAAATGGGCAATTAGGCGATGGAGAAGAGAGCAATAGTAATATACCAGTAAAGGTAGATATAAAAGGAAAAATAGTAAAAATAGATGCCTATAAAAATATAAGTACAGCATTAGATAGTGATGGAAATATGTATATATGGGGAGAGAACTATGCTAATTTACCTATGAAAGTTGTGTTCTCTGAAAAAATAGTAGATATGTCAGGAACATTAGTACTTACAACAAATGGAGAGGTATATGATATATTAGATACTTCAAACCCTACTAAAATAGAGGGACTGTCTAGAATAGCCAAAATTTCAGCAGGTTATGTACATTATTTAGCATTAGACGTAGAAGGAAGAACTTATGCATGGGGAACGAATACCTATGGAGAATGTGGAACAGTAGCGACAGGAAATATAATAGTGCCAACAAAAATTGCTACTGATATGTACAATATATCAGCAGGAAATCAAATAAGTATATTGCAAGATGAAGAAGGAAAAGTTTATGTGCTAGGAAACAATGCTAATGGGCAAATAGGACTATCTACAACAGCTAAAGCAACAGAATTAACAGAAATAACTTTAAGTGAAGAAGTTGAAGAAAGCGATGAACCTAATTCAATTGCAATAGAAGAAATTTCAGCAGGTGAAGGTACACATACAGGATTAATAGATGAAAATGGATTTATATGGGATGCAGGTTTAAATACAAATGGAGAATTAGGAAATGGAGATAATATAGCAAAAAATGTATACTCACAAATTGGTGAAACTATTATAGTAACAAATTTTGAAAAGAAATATTTAGACATAAATGAATCAGAAACTATAATACCAAGATTGGAAAATACATTTAATTTAAAAATCGATGTAATAGATGAAAATCAAAACAATTTTAGTATAGAATTATCAGACGATAAAACAGTGGAACTAGATGGAAAACAAGTAACAGCTCTAGAATATGGAACAGTTACTGCGACCATCAAATATAAAGATTCAGAAATTACAAAAGATGTAAAAATCGTAGTAGCAATGAAAATGGAAAGTATAGTTCAAGGTTTTAGAGATGCAAAACTAGTAGACGGAGAATATTCAATTGTTGTAAATGAACAGGAATATATAGTAGAATTAATAAACGTTTATGATGAAAATAAAGTATACTCTGAAAATACAGAATTAGGAGATAACTCAACAGAACATAAAACTCTAGTTGTAAAATATCATGGAGATTTAACAATAAATGAAGGAGTTACATTAACGGCTAGTACAGCAGAAGATGGTTTAACATATAAAAAGGGTATGTACTTATGCGTATTAGGAAATATATACAATAATGGAACTATCTCAATGACAGCAAGAGGAACATATAATCAAGAAGGAGAGGATGTATATCTTTGGAAAAATATAGATGATACATATGAGTATGTACCAGCCATTGGTGGAGCAGGAGGAGCTGGTAAAACTACAAAATCAACAGGTTATTATTGGACTATAGCAAATGGAAATCCAGGAGAAACAGGAGAAAACAGGCAGACTGGAGGAGGAGGTTCAGGTGCCTCAGCCAACTATTGTTCTACAGGAAGTAGTGGCTCAGGTTCAGCAGGAACTTCATATTCTGGTGGCTCTGGTGGTGGAGCACAAGCAGGAGGGCAAATGAGTCAAGTAGCACAAGATGCACAACCAAATGGAGGTGCAGGAGGAAATGCTTATGCTAGAAGATATAGATATAATCATTCACCTAAAAGCGTTGGAGGAGGCGCAGGAAATCCAGGAGGAAAGGGCTGGTATTCATCAGGTAATAATATAACAGGAAATGCGACTACAGACACAAGTAAAGGAGAAGATGGAACAGGAGGATTATTAATTTTATATGCAAATAATCTATTCAATAATGGAGAAATATCTGCAAAAGGAAGTAATGGCGGAAAAGCAATACTGGGAGATCGTAATGCGTCTGGAGGATCATCAGGTGGAGGAAGCATTAATATATTCGCAAAACATATATCAACATATAGCATAACAGCTAAAGGAGGAGCTTCAAATGGTAACAGTTTAAATCCTTTTGGTGGTGCTGGTGGAGACGGAACAATAACAATAAATGAACTAGGATCAGTACTAAACTATGCAAAGAAAACTATAAATTTACAAGAAAAAGAAAATTATAATATAGATAAAACAAAATTATCATATACAAAACTAAATGAAAAACAGACAGAAGATTTAGTATTAGGAAAAGTAATAACATTCGATACACTAAATCAAGATATAGCAACAGTAGATAGCCAAGGAAATATTACAGCTGTATCAGCAGGAAAAACAAAGATAAAGATAACAGATACAGAAAATGGATATAGTACCTATATAATAGTAAATGTAACAAAACAGGGATTAACAGTTCCACAAATAAAAGCTGGAACAGATTTTACAATAGCGTTAAAAGCAAATGGAACAGTATGGAGTTTTGGAAACAATGCAAATGGACAATTAGGAAATAATACACAAGAAAGATCAAATGAACCAGTACAAGTATTAATAAATGATAGCGAAGTATTAGAAAATATTATAGATATAGGAGCAGGGGAAAGTTCAGCGATAGCTGTAAATTCTTCAGGAGAAGTATATACATGGGGACTTAATATAAAAGACGTAGAAGAAGAAATAGAACAAGAAACAGAAGAAGGAACAGAAATAACAACTCAAATAGTGCGATATCAAGACAATATATTAACAGCAACAAAAGTAGATGGATTACACAATATAGAAAAAGTAGAATGTTATAACAAAAATTTCTATGCAATAGATGAAGATGGAAACTTATATGTTTGGGGAGAAGGTTATAGTGGCTCAACAAAAATAGATACGAAAGTTAAGGTAGAAGATATATCAGGAGATATTTTGTTGGGACAAGATGGAAGAGTATATTTAATAAAAGATACAACAACACCAATTAGGTATTTAAATAGTATATGCGAAATCTCAGCGGGAAGTATAAATGATTTATTCTTAACATTAGAAGGAAAAGTATATAGTGTAAAAACAGGAGATATAGAAGAACTAAAGAAGGAGACACATTCATTATTAAAAGTACCTTATATGGTAAGTACAATAAATGGATACTTAGAAAATGTATCAAGTATATCTGCTGGAAATGGTACTTCAATGGCAGTAACTTATGACGGAGAAGCTTATGTATGGGGAGATAATACAAATAAAAAACTAGGTATAACAGAGGCAAATACTAATTATGCAACACAAATCTTACATACTTATGATAAAGAAGGAATAGAACTAGAGTTAAAACCATTTGAAATAGTAGAAGCGGGAAATAATAGTTCATATTTAGCAGATAAAGACGGATATGTTTATAGTGTAGGTTTAAATTCATTAGGACAATTAGGAACAGAGGATAATACAAATAGAACAGTATTTACTAAAATAGGAAAAACAGATATTATAACAATGCCAGAAGAAATAAAAGTACCATTAAATAAGGCAAAAGAAATTTCAATAGCTTTAAGTAATTCATTTAACCTAAAAACAGATATAGCAGAGGGAGATCCTGATATTATAAACACGAATAAAATAGCAGTTGAATTAGAAAAAATAGCAGGAGTAGATAATAGTGAGACAACAAATATAGATGACTTTATACCAAATTATAAAATTACAGGAAACAAAATAGATAGGATAGATTTTGTAGTTTCATCAAAGGATGTAACAAGAAATATATGGATAGATGTAATAAATAATGAAACAGCAGAAGTATCAGCTAAAGTTGTAAATGGAAATGGATTTACAATATCTTTAAAATCAGACGGAACAGTTTGGAGTTGGGGAACAAACACATCAGGACAGCTAGGATTAGGAGACTCAAGTAGCAGAAATAGTCCAGAAAAAATAGAAGTACCAGAGACAATAAAAGATATATCAAGTGGGGCAAGTCATACGCTATTACTAGGAAAATCAGGAGAAGTATATACATTTGGAGCAAATGGAAATGGGCAATTAGGAACAGGAAATAGTACTACATATAAAATACCAACAAATATAAGAGTAACAAATATAGAAAAAGTAAAAGCAATAGGAAATTCATCATATGCAATAACTAGTGAAGGCAAAGTATTCGCATGGGGAGCAGGATACGGCAAGACACCAGTTCTATTAAGCATGAACAAAAATGTAATAGATATTGGAAGAACATATTATTTAGCAGATGATGGAATAGTAAGAACAATACCAACAAGCTTAGAAGAAGCAGAAGGAACACAAATTGAATTATCATTAAATGAATATGAAATAGGCACAAGACCAGTAATAGAAGAAGAAAGAATAGTACAAATATCAGAAGGAATAGATCATGTGCTATTATTAGGAGAATCAGGAAAAGTTTATAGTTATGGTACAAACGTATACGGACAATTAGGAGATAATTCAGATAATGCAAGACAGAACAATATAACAACAGTAGTAAGAAAAGCAGATAAAAGCATACTACAAGGTGTAGTAGAAGTATCAGCAGGAGACCAATATAGTATAGTAGTAACAGAGGAAGGGAAAGTATACACATTTGGTATAAATGGAGATAGGCAATTAGGACAAAGTAATGAACTAGAGACAGGAGGAATGCAAGAGAGCGATTGTGCAATCTTAAAAGTAGATATAGAAAAAGTAGAAAGAGTATCAGCAGGATATACACATACAAATGTATATACAGAAGATGGAGATGTTTACACATGGGGTAATGGCGAAAATGGACAACTAGGAAATAGTGACAATTCAAGTTATTGGGAAGCTCAATTAGTAGGAAAGAATATAGTAGAAAGTAATACAAATGAAATATTAATAGAAGAAGGAGAGATTTTTAATTTAAAAGCTTGGGTAAATTACTTTAATTTATTTGAAGAAAGACAAAGCGAAATAGGATATGAAGTACTGGATCAATCTATAGCATTTGTTGATGCAACTAGTGGACAAGTAATGGGATTGTCAGAAGGAAGAACGACAGTAATAGCAAAAGAAAGAAATACAGGAGAAATAGGGGTAATAAGTGTAAGAGTATTAGAAGAAGGAACAAAACCAGACACAATGGAAATTCTAGTAGAGCCACAAGTAGTTACCTCTGGCAAGCATACAGTAATGCTAAAAGTAGATGGAACAGTATGGTGTTATGGAATAGGAACAAATGGGGAATTAGGAAATGGAACTAATAAAAACACAGACCAACCAGTACAAGCAGAATTTCCAGCAGGAACAATAATAACAAAAATATCAGCAGGAGAAAATCATTGTTTAGCATTAGATAATAAAGGAAATGTATGGGCATGGGGAGCAAATGACTATAACCAATTAGGAAAGATTGGAGATATCGTTACTCGTCCAACAAAAATAACAGAATTACAGAATATAAAAGATATTGAATGTGGAACTTATTCATCATTTGCAATAGGAAAATCAGGAGAAGTATATAGTTGGGGCTTAAATGCAAATGGAGAAGGAGGAATAGGAAGTTACACAAGCAAAATAGAAATAAACAGAGCATTACATATAACAGATGCGATAGATATAAAGGCAGGAAAAAACCATACAATGATACTAAGAAGCACAGGAGAAGTGTATGTAACAGGATCTAATCTATATGGGGAATTAGGGATTGCGAGAGGAGTAGTAAGAAGCGAGAGCACTTTAGGTTCCACTCTTTCGCAAGCTGAGCAAGTAAATTTTGCAGAGCAAAATTTACTTGGAGCAGGAGGCAGTATAAATAAGGTAAAACAATTCACAAAAGTAGAAGGACTAGATAAGGTAGTAGCAATATCAGCAGGAGATTCAAACAATACAGTATTAACAACAAAAGGAGAAATATATAGCTGGGGTTCAAATATATATAAAGAACTAGGAGTAGGAAGTACAAATGCACATTTAGATATTCCAACTAAAGTAATAGGATTAAATAATATTAAATACATAGATGGAGGAAAAGGATATACATTAGCAATAGACAGTGAAAATAATGTATATGAAATAGGACTAAACTCAAGTGGAGAATTAGGAGACAATTCAAATATAAATGCAAATACATATAAAAAACTTACAACAATAAGTGAAGTAATACAATTATCAGCAGGTAATGGATATACAATGTTCTTAAAAGAAGATGGAACAGTATGGGCATGTGGAGATTATACACATGGCGACAGAGATATAAAGAGCAAGACAAAATCAATAATACCAGTACAGGTAGGAAATGATGAAACAGGATTAGAAAAAACAGAAATAACAATAGAAGTAAATGGTTCAGCAGAAATCGCAGATAACTGTGCATATGAATTTAACTTAATAAAATTAGAAGAAAATTTAGCAGATAGCTTAGATTTCAATAGTTTAAAAGAAGAAATAGCAACAGTAAACGAAAGTGGATTAGTAACAGGAAGAAGAGTAGGTACAACAAGAGTAAATGCAATATCAAATGTAGATGGAAAAGTATATAGTGTATTAGTAAAAGTAGTAGAGAAAAAAGGTCAATATGCTCCAAAAGTAGAAGGAGGAGAAAACTTTGGTGCAGTATTAAAGGCAAATGGAGAAATTTGGACCTTTGGTTATAATGCAGATGGAAGACTAGCGCTAGGAAATAATATAACAAAAGATACACCAGAAAAAACAAATGTAATATCAACATATAAAGATATAAAAGTAGGAAAAGATTTTATAATAGCATTAAGAGATAATGGAACAGTATGGAGTTCAGGAAACAATAAATATGGACAATTAGGAAATGGGACGACTTTATCAAGCAATAAATTAACACAAATACAAGGACTAAATAATATAGTACAAATAGCTGTAGGAGATAATTTTGCAATAGCAATGGATGACTTAGGAATAGTATATGCATGGGGAAATAATAACAATGGACAACTAGGAAATATAGGAATAAATGTATTAATACCGACGGAAATCACAGTAGGAAGTCAAAGAATATTAGACTTAGCGGGAGGAAATAAACAAATAGCATTTGTAACAGCAAAGGGAACAGTACTAGGAATGGGACACATTTTAAGCGGAACAGTGCCAAATATAGGAAATGCAATAAAAGCAGAAATTACAAAAGATAGTATAATAATCTTAACTTCAGACTGCAAAGTATATGAATATAAAAACTCACAAGTAACAGAGATAAATATAAGAAATGTAATAGATATATCAGCAAAAAACGGAAATGTAATGTATCAAACAATAGATGAAGAAATATATGTTTCAGGGGAAAATATATATGGAGAATTAGGAGTAGATAGTAAAGTAAATGTAGAAGATCCAGTTAAGACAAGCGCACATGGAAATAATGCATTTGGAATAGGAGTAGGTTACACAAATACTTATATAATAGAAAACACAGGAAATGTATATGGAGCAGGAAATAATCAATATGGAAGTTTAGGAAATGGAACAAGAGAGGAAAGAATAATACATACATTAATAGGCCAAAGAGAATTTACAGTAGAACCAGAATCAGCAATAATGCATATAGGAGATAAAGAAGATATTTCAGTAATAGGAATGCCATTCAATGTATTTGATAATAGGAATATATCAAATGAAGAATACGAGTGGAATAGTGATAAAGAAAATATAGTATCTGTGGATAATGGGCATTTAACAGCTCTAGAAAAAGGAACAGCACATATAACAGTAAAAGATAAAGTAACTGAAGAAACAGTGACTATTACAAGAATAGTAATAGAACAAGATAAAGACAGGATAGCAGAGATAAAAGTAGATGATACAATAGCAAATCTATCTTCTGATTCAACAGAAGATGATATCAAGTACGAAGTAAAAGTGGTAACAAATAATGATACAGGACTATTAGAGATACAAACAAAAGAAAGAACAGACAGAATAAAAGTAAATAAAGTAGGAGAACAAGATTCAAACGAATGGAGTAATGGAGGAACATATAGAAATACTGTAGACTTAACAGAAAAAATAACAGAATTTATAATAACAGTACAACCACAAAACAATACAGGAAACTATGAAGGAGTAGAGTCATACACATACAAATTAAAAGTAGAAAAGATATCAAATGATGCACAACTAGAAAGAATAACAGTAACATCAACAAATGATGAAAATGAAGAAGAAACAATACAAGCGATACCAGTAAGTTCAAATAAATATGAAGTAGTAATAGGAGAAAATACAGAATTATCACAAGTAACAGCAATAGCGCGTAATGAATATAGCTATGTGAGCATAGATGGGCTAGATTATGAAATACATCAACAGACAACAGGACTATTAATGGAAAACATATCAAGAAGAGAAGTAACGATAGTCGTAAAAACAGAAGCAGGAACAGAAGTAGAATACACATTAATCATACATAGACAAAGTGAAATAATGAACTTATTAGATTTAAAAGTTAATGGAGAAGATCCAAATAAAGTATCAGAAACAGTATATGCAATAACAGTAGGAAAAGATGATAGACGAGCAACAGTAAAAGCAACAGCACAAAATAGTTTGGCATACATAAGTATAGCGAATAAAGGATATGAATCAACTGAGAGTACAAGAGAAGTAAGTCTAAATGGAAATGTAACAGAAATATCAATAAAAGTAATGGTAGGAGATGACATAAAGGAATACACATTATATATATATAAACAACAAGAAAATGAAGAAATACCAGAAGACATACAACTAGATATGTTATTAGTAAATGGAGTAATAGTAGAGCCAGAGGAAGATAAACTAACATATATAGTTTATTTGCCAAGCACAGAAACAGAAGCGACAATAAAAGCAATAGCAAATCAAAGCTCTACATCAGTTGTAATAGATGATAATCAATCACAACAAGGAGAAAATGAAAAGGAAGTTAACATACCAGCTTTAGAAAACATTTTTACAGTAAAATTAACAAATGAATCAGGAGAAGAAAAACTATATACAGTAAAAATATTAAAAGCAGATAAAGACACAAGTATACAGAGAATATATGTAAGCAAAGAAGATACACAAATAGAAGCTACTTTACAAGATGATGGAACATATTTAGTAAAAGTACCATCAAGTTATTTAGAAGTAGATGTAACAGCAATAGCAAGACACTTTAAAGCAAAGGTAAAAATAACAGAACAAGGGGAATATGTAGTAAAACAAAACACAAGTCATGAACAGCTAACTGATGAAATCACACAAGTAAAAATAAAAGTACAATCAGAAGATGGGGTAGAAGAAAAAGAATACATATTAAATATAGTGAAAAAATCAAGCAATACAGATCTATTAAAAGTAGAAGTAGATGGAACAGAAATACAAATAGGAGAAGATGGAAAATATCACTATGAACTAACAGATGGTACAACTCTTGTCAATGTAAAGGCACAAACGAATAATGAAAATGCAAATGTAAAAATAGCAAATGGGGACTATGAAATACATGAAACAGAAAGGCAAGTAGATATAACAGCAAAACAAACAGAAATAATAATAAAAGTAAAAGCAGAAGATGGACAAACAAAAGATTATATATTAGTAATAGAAGGATTGCCAGATGATGCAACGATAAAGGAAGTAACAGTAAATGGAGAAAAAGCTAACTATATAGAAGGAAAGAATCGTTATGAGATAAGATTAAATAATGCAACATATGAAATACAAGTAACATTAAATGATTTATTAGCAACAATGATATTAGGTTCAAATGAACAAGAAACAGGAATAGGCACAATTACAGTTGACAAATCAGGGGCAGAAACAATAATAAAAGTGGCAGTAACATCGCAGAACAAATTAGTAACAGAAGAATATGTAATTGCAATATTAGAAAAATCAGGAAATGCAAATATAGACACATTAAAAGTAAATGATAAAATAATAAATCCAGAATTAGACGGAAACTATTACGCAACAATAAAAAATAGCGACACGCAAATAAACATAGAGGCAATAGCAGAAGATACATACTCAGTAACATCAATAGATAATAATAGTAATAATACTTATATAGCAACATTTACACAAGACGTTGTAGGAGGAACTACTATTTATAGATATACTATTACAGTAGTATCAGAAAATGGAACAAGCAAGCAATATAGCCTAACAGTGGAACAGTTAGAAGCAAATACAGATATAGTAAAAGTTCAAGTAGGCAAAACAGAAGTAGAATTATCAGATGCAAGTTTACAGGGAGAAGTTTATTATTGTAAGATAGATAGAGTAGAAGATGCTTATGTAAAAGTAGAATTAGCATCAGAAAAATCTAAAGCAACAATAAATGGGGATTTAGCAGATCCAGCAAAAGTAAGTTTACCAAATGAGAAAAACACATTCACAATAAAAGTAACAGGAGAAGACGGAACAGAGAAAGATTATACATTAATAATAGAAAAGAAATCAGCTGATACAAATGTATTATCAATAGAAGGACAAGGAGTAATAACAACAGAAATTGGTAGTGAAACTGCAGAAGTCTATGTAGATGAGGATTTAGCTACAATAGAATTAACTATAACATTAAACAGTGAATTTGCATCCCTAAAATTAGCACAAGAGGTAGATTATGTGTTAAATAGTCTTACAACACAAGTTGACTTAAGTGACTACGACACAGCAGGAGTAGTAACATTAACACTTTCAATACAAGCAGAAGATGGAACAGAAAAAGAATACTTAGTAAATGTGTATAAACAAGCAGATTTAGGTTTATTAAGTGTAGTTGTAAACCAAGAAACAATAGAATACAATGAAGAAACAGAAAGATATGAAACGATAGTAAGCAACGGAGAAAGGCCACAAGTAGAGATAACAGAAAGCAATGTAAATCAAAAATTAGAATTACTAAATAGTAATGGAGATATTTTAGTAACAGGAGCACAAGGAACTATAAACACTACAGTAACTTTATCAAATACAGAATTAGTAACTAAATTCATTATAAGAGTGACATCACATAATGGAGAAGACTATGGAGTAAGTGAATATGAACTATGGATAATACAAAAATCAACAGAAACAGGAATAAAATATGTAAAAGTGGACGAATCAGGAACAATGGTAAATGAAGATACATATTCAGGAACAGTATCAGGAAAAGAAAGTTATCCAGTAGAAATAAAGCTAAAAGATGAAAAGGCACAAGTAAAAGTACAAGACCTAGAAGGAAATGAATTAATAGGAAATCAGATAGGAACACTAAGAGGAGAGTTAGATGTTCCAGACGGACAAACAAGAGAATTTAAAATAATTGTAACATCTGAAAACGGTGATATAAAAGAATATAGCCTATTTATAAACAGAATAAGTAGTAACTTAGAAATAGCAAGTATTACAGTAACAGATTATGAAGAAGATGGAAGCACTAACAGAACAAGACAAGTAATAAATTATGATAGAACAACGAAAACATATAAAATAGTAGTAAATAAAGAATTAAGAGAAACAGAAATAAACATTAGTACAGTTTCCGAGTTTACAAATGTTGTTTTAGATGCAACATACAGAGGAAACCAAACAGCAAGCATGAGAAAAGCATTAACAGGAAAAGGAACTGTAAGAATAACAATCCAATTAACAGCAGCAGATGGAGCAGAAGAAACAAGATATCTAGAAATAGTACAACTATCTGACGAAATAGGAATTCAAAAAGTAGAAGTAGATGGATTAGAAGTAGAAGCAAACGATGCTGGAAATTATGAAACAACAGTAACAGATGAAGTTGACATATCAAAAGTAAAAGTAGTACTTATAGGAGAAGAATCAAAAGTTTCAATAAATGGTCAAACACAGCAAGTAAAAGAGAGCACAGTAGAAGTAAGAAAAGGAAATAATAGAACATTAGAAATACCAATAGAAGTAACAGCAGAGGACGAAACAACATATACATATATATTAATATTAAACATAATTTCACATGACACATCAGTAAGAGAAGTAAAAGTAGATGATGAGATAATAGGATATGTAGATAATAAATATAAAGCGTATATTGGAGTAAATCAACAAGAAGCAAACATTGAAATATTGGCAGGAGTACCATATTCAACAATAAAACATAAAATGGAAGATAACACAGAATTATTACAACTAGAAGAATTAAGATTTACAGCAGACACAAGTAATCTACAAGAAAATATATTCATTATAACATTTACAATAATTGCAGAAGATGAAGAACAAAAAGAATATACAATAGAACTAATAAGAAAATCAGATGATAATACAATAAAAGAAGTATATGTAGATGAAACAAAATTAGAGAAAAATAAGGACAATCCATTATATGACGATGATACCTATTATATTGCTGTAACTGGAAATATAGCAAAAGTAAAAGTAATAGCAAATAACGAATTTGCAACAGTAGAATTTAATTCAAACAAAGGATTGAACTGGTTAGAGCAAAGAATTACATTAAAAGATAAGATAACAGAAATACCAGTAACAATAACATCACAAGAAGGAACAGAGTATAGAACAACAATATATATAGAAAAATTATCAACAAACAATGAATTACTTTCAGTAGAAGTAAATTATGAGCAAGCGCAAAAGGTTGAAAACAAAGAAAACACATATATTTCATACATATATGAATTTATGGTAGAGGCAAACATACAAATAACTGCAAAAGATGAATATGCAACAATAATGAGGACAAACATAGATGGAACAAAATATACAGACGAAAATAATTCATCATTTGAAGATAAAGGACAACTACAAATGCAGATACAAACAACGGAAAACTCAACTGTAATATACTTCAAGATAATCTCAGAAAATAAGGAAGAATCAGAAGTATATACACTATATATAGACAAGATGAGTACAGATGCAACATTATCTGAAATCTATGTAGATGGAGAACCAATATTACCAAATGAAGAAGGAGAATACATAGCAAACGTATTAGACACAAATACAAATCCATTGGTAAGAGCAATAACAACACATGATAAAGCAGTAGTAAGAATAGCATTAGGAAATGAATATCTTCATATAGCAGAACAAAGAGTAGAAATGAGCACAAGCAAGAAAACGATAATACCAATAACAGTAATATCACAAGCAGGAACAAAACAAGTAACAAATCTATACATAAATAAAATATCAACATCAGTAGCATTAAATACAGTAAGAGTAAATGATAGAGAAGCAGATTACTATACAGAAGAAACAGATACATATAGATTTTTAGTAGATGCAGAACAAACAGAATTTGAACTATATGTATTAGCAGAAAGTGATTATACAACATTAGAATTTAACGGAAAAGAATATGAAACATTATTAAGAGATGTAGTTAATATGGATACAGACACAGAAGGAATTACATTAAAAGTAAAAGCAACATCAGAATCAGGTATAGAGAAAGAATATACAATAGAAATAGCACGTAAATCAGATAATGTAGAATTAGAGTATATAAAGGTAGACGGAATATTAAGGTATCCAGACGAAGGAAGCGAAGATACATACACAGTAGGAATAAATAAATTAGCAGAAAAAGCACAAATAGAAATAAAGACAAAATACAGCTATGCAATGGTAAAAATATCAGACAATAAAGCAGTAAGGCAGATGGATACAAAAGAAGTAAAATGTAACTTATCTGAGGAAGAAATAAGAGTACCGATAGTAGTAACAGCATCAGATGGAATTACTATAAAAACATACTATGTTAAACTAGTAAGAATACACACTCTAATACAAGGAAATATTATAACAGAGAATTTAGATAACATATATACAGCAAAAGTAAGATTATATAGAAGAAAGAGAAAAGGTGAAGAATATACAGATGATGAATTAGAGTTAGAAACTGAGGTAGATACTACAAACGACGGAAGATATGTAATAGAGATAGAAGAAGCTGGAACATATCAATTAGTAGTAGAAAAACCAGGATATTTAAGTTATACAGTAGCAGATATAGAAATAACACCAGGGCTAATAGTGGAAATAGAAGAGCATAAACTAATAGCAGGGGATGTAGAAGAAGACGGAGAAATAGAAATAGCAGACTTAGTAGAATTAAATGCAAATTTAGGAATAGAAATCACAGAAGACAACAAAGAAGAAAAAGGAAAGTATGACTTAAATGAAGACGGAACAATAGATATGACAGATAGAAACATCTTAAAGAGCAACTATGGAAAGAAGGACGAAGTTGAAATTTGGGTAAAACCAGATGAAGTAGATGCAATTAATCTTGAAATGGATGAAACTGTAATATCTAATATAGGTTTACCACTAGCATGTGAATACAGAATATCATCAGACTACGGAGAAAGAGTAAATCCAGTAACAGGAGAAGACAAACTTCATGCAGGAATAGACATAGTAGGAGAGCATCATACAGAGATCCTATCAATAGCAGAAGGTGAAGTAACATACGCAGGAGTACAAAACGGATATGGAAACTGTATAGAAATCAAGCACGTAATAAATGGAGAAACGATATATAGTTTCTATGCACACTTATCTAGAATAGATGTAAAAGTAGGAGACAAAGTAGAAAAAGGACAAGTAATAGGACTAGAAGGAGGAGCAGAAGAAGATCCAAACCATGGAAACTCAACAGGACATCATTTACACTTCGAACTAAGAAGTGCAACAGGTTCAGGACATAGTATTGATCCAAGAGAATATATAAGATTTTAAAAAATATGCTTTGAAAAATATAGTAATATTAAGCTTATTGTGTTATAATAATTATATAATATATGATATGGAGTGTGAAATTATGTCAATAGAAAGAAAAGAATTGCTTAATTCAATAGAAAGCTTACCAGAAGAACTTATCAGTCAAGTTATTGATTATATGGAATATATAAAATTTATGTATGTTGGAAATAAAGCACCTAGTAATTTAATAATAAAAGATAACAAAGATCTGACTAAAAAAATTCAAGAAGGGATTGATAGTACAGATAAAGGTGAGACATATTCACTTGAAGAAACTTTTGAAGAAGTACAAGATATATAATAATTAAATCGGAGGTTCTAACTATGCAAAAATACAAAATTGAATTATCAAAAAATGCAAAGAATGATTATTTTGATATAATTCGATATATTAAGTATAAATTAATGGAACCTTCG
The DNA here is from genome assembly GCA_947626025.1 of uncultured Clostridia bacterium. GTDB lineage: Bacteria > Bacillota > Clostridia > TANB77 > CAG-508 > CAKPSH01. The sequence goes on along the minus strand of CANQQQ010000022.1, from coordinate 10,310 downwards.
ATTGCAAATAAATATGCGAAGCTTATAAAAGAAGAAATTCAAAAGTTAGAATATTCACCACAAAGATTTGCAATTATTAATCCAGACATTATAAAATATAGTGATATTAGGAAATTAATAATAAAGAATTATATTGTATTTTATAGGATTAATGAGAATAAGAAGGTAGTCAATATCGAAAGAATCTTATATGGTGGAACAGATTGGAAAAACAAATTATAAAACATGAAAACGACCTTAGAATAATAAAATCAGAAAGAGCACAACGTGCTCTTTCTGATTTTTAGTATATAAGAATAGAGCGGTTCTGAACCGCTCTGTATTTTTACTTATTTGTTATTTCTTCAAGTTTTAATAATGCTTCCCATCTTTCATCAGTTTCTTTTTGGAAAGCTTCTATCATCCATTCATTTCCAGGCTTAAACATGTGCTTAAATCTTCTTTGTGGTTTCAAAAATTCTTCGACAGGAAGTTTTTTAGAAGGTTTATAATTAATTTTATATTTACCATCTATAACTTCATATAAAGGCCAATAACATGTTTCAACTGCTAATTTATTTATTTGAAGCAAATCTTCTGTCGGATATCCCCATCCTCTAGGACATGGAGCAAGAACATTGAGAAAAGCAGGTCCTTCTGTATATATTGCTTTTTCTGCTTTTTCATATAAATCTTTAAAATTATTTATTGGAACAGTTTGAGCTACATAAGGAATATGATGACCTACCATGATTTCTGTTAAATCTTTTCTAACTTGCATTTTACCTGGAATAACGGTACCTGCAGGTGTAGTTGTTGTATCAGCAAAATGAGGAGTAGCAGAGGAACGTTGTATACCAGTATTCATGTATGCACCATTATCATAACATACATAGACCATATCATGTCCTCTTTCCATAGCTCCAGATAAACTTTGAAGCCCTATATCATAAGTTCCACCATCTCCACCAAAAGCTATAAACTTTGTTACTACGTCTTTTGGAAGTTTTCCTTGCTTTTTCATAGAACGATATGCAGCTTCAGCACCACTTAAAGTTGCTCCTGCACATTCAAATGCAGTATGTATATAGGAATCTGACCAAGCAGTATATGGATATATAAAAGTTGAAACTTCCATACAACCAGTTGCATTAGCAATTACAGCATGATCTTCATTTTTTAATGCTCTTAACACCATTCTTGCAACTATAGGTGCACCGCAACCTGCACACATTCTATGACCAGATTTTAAACGAGATGGTTTATCAGCGATTATTTCTTTTAAATTATATGCCATAATATTTTACCTCCATTTTTTCAAATTTAGAGTAATATTTTTCACTCTTTTCTTAATCCTAAGTATCTGTAAGGATTATCAACATTTCCTGTATCTACTATTTTTTGTAAATCAGTATATACACTAGAAATATCTTTAGTTGTTGTATCTCTACCACCGATACCATAAACATAATTTACAGTTGGAATGAATTTCTTATTCATATACATGCCAGATACTACATCTTCAAACAAAGCTCCTCCAACAGCGTTTAAAGAATCAGCTTTATCTAATACTGCAATTGCCTTTGCATTTGAAAGTGCTTTAGCAATTTCTTCAGCAGGGAAAGGTCTAAATACACGAACTTTTAACAATCCTGCTTTAACACCTTTAGCTCTTAAGTCATCAACTACAGCCTTTGTAGTGCCTGCAGTTGAGTTCATACAAACAACAACAAGTTCTGCATCATCCATTTTATATTCTTCAAAGAAAGAATATTTTCTTCCTGTTAATTTTTCAAATTCTGCAGAAACCTCTAAAATAACTTTTTTAGAATTTCTCATAGCTTCTGCTTGTTGATATTTATGCTCAAATAAATATGCTTGTAAATCCAAAGGACCTACAGCGATAGGCTCTTTTTCATTTAATAAATAATGTTCAGGATTATATTTTCCTACGAATTTTTTGACTTTATCATCTTCTAATAATTCTATATTTTCAATAGAATGAGAAGTTATAAATCCATCTTGACATACCATTAATGGTAATAGGACATCTTTATGCTCAGCTATTCTGTGAGCCATAAGTAAATTATCATAAGCCTCTTGGTTATTCTCAGAAAATAGCATAATCCAACCAGCGTCTCTTACACCCATTGCGTCAGAATGGTCATTATGTATATTTAATGGTCCAGATACAGCACGATTTACTAGAGACATAACTATTGGCAATCTTAAACTTGAAGCAATATAAATCATTTCCCACATTAGAGATAAACCATTTGCAGAAGTAGCTGTCATAGCTCTTGCTCCTGCTGATTCAGCACCTATACAAGCGCTCATAGCACTATGTTCACTCTCAACTGCTACAAATTCAGTATCAACTTGACCATTACTAACAAAAGTTGAAAAATATTGTGGTATTTCTGTAGATGGAGTTATAGGAAATGCAGCTACAACATCTGGATTTATCTGCTTCATAGCAGTAGCAGCAGCTTCATTACCGCTTAATCTTTCTCTTATAGACATCTTTTCATCATCCCTTGTATTAAAATTTAGGCTTTTAAAAGGGTACCCATAAACCTTTATTTATTCCATAATTATTGCTTTAAAAGGACATACCTTAGCGCAAACTCCGCAACCTTTACAATAATCATAATTAAAATTTCCTCTTTTCTGATCTTTTCCTACAGGAATTGCATCATCAGGACAAACAGGGAAACAAAGTCCACATTGTTTGCAATTTTCTGCAATATATTTAGGAGTAATTGAACGCCAGTCTCCTGTTTTAAATTCAAGAGAATTACCTGCTTTATAAATATTACCACCAATGGTTAAATCCTTTGCAGGAGTATCTTTATCTATCATTATAATTCACATCCTTTCATAAGTTTAGATAAAAATCAATTATATTTTTTTAACTTTACTCAATGCCATTTCCAAAGCTTTCATATTTCCTTCTATGACTTCAGGTTTTTTTGCAAATTTATGCTTAAAAGAACCTTGCATATCATTTAGAAAATCCTTATCACTCATTATGCCAGTAACATGTACAATTGCTGCAAGCATAGGTGTGTTTGGAAAATATTTTCCAAGAGTGTCTAATGAAATTTGTCTAGCATCAATAGTATAAATTTCACCTTTATAGCCTTTTAAAGTGCTTTTTATGTAATCAGCATCTTTTGTAGTATTAATAACTATTGCTCCATCTTCCTTTAATCCAGCAGTAACATCAACAGATTCAAGGAGAGAATCATCAACAACTACTACGTAATCAGGTTCATATATATTACTGTGAATAGTAATAGGTTTTGAACTAATACGATTATAAGCAGTAATTGGAGCTCCCATTCTTTCTGGACCATACTCAGGAAATCCTTGAATATATTTCCCTGTATTAAATGCAGCATCTGCAAGTAAAAGTGAAGCTGTTTTGGCACCTTGACCGCCACGGCCGTGCCATCTAATTTCTATTAAATCCTTCATAAAGAAAGTCTACCTCCTAACTTATAAATATTTACGGATACAGTATATTATTAAAAAAATTTAATGTCAAGAAAATTATAATAATTATTGTAGGATGTTTTTCATTGTATTTTAAAATTACTCGTTTTCATCCACAGACTTAAATTAGTAAAAAAATCTTTGATTTTTTCTTAGCTTCTATTTAGTATTTTATTAACTGTATAAATTTTATCTAAATGTCTGTAACTATTGACTTTTTTCAAAATTTAATATATGATAATACCTGTATAACTATTACGGAAATAACAGCTAAAACTATTCTTAAGATAAAGTTAAAAAAGAGAAATTATTTTTAAAATTTTATAACTTTAAAGGAAGGAATGATATTAAACATGGGAGAAGTTATAGTAATAACATCTGGAAAAGGTGGAGTAGGAAAAACAACTACAACTGCAAATTTAGGAGCATCATTAGCAATGGAGGGAAAAAAAGTTGCATTAGTAGATACTGACATTGGATTAAGAAACCTAGATGTTGTAATGGGGTTAGAAAATAGAATAGTATATGACATTGTTGACGTTGTTGAAGAAAGATGTAAAATAAGACAAGCACTTATAAAAGATAAACGTTTTGAAGAACTATTTTTACTTCCTGCTGCACAAACTAGAGATAAAACTGCAGTTAATGAAAATCAAATGAGAGAACTAACTAAGAAATTAAAAGAAGAATTCGATTATATATTAATAGACTGTCCTGCGGGAATTGAGCAAGGCTTTAAAAATGCAATAGCAGGTGCAGATAGAGCGATAGTAGTAACAACAGCAGAAATATCATCAATAAGGGATGCAGATAGAATAATAGGACTACTTGAAGCATCAGACATAAAAAATCCAGAATTAGTAATAAATAGGATAAGACCTAACATGGTTAAAAAAGGCGAAATGATGGATGTAGAAGACATAGTAGATTTATTGTCTATTGATCTTACAGGTGTTGTTCCAGATGATGAATACATAATAACTCAAACAAATAAAGGAGAACCAGTAGTATCAAATAAAAAAGCTCCGTCAGGAAAATCATATAGAGAAATCGCAAAAAGGATATTAGGAGAAAATATAGAAGTAAGCATACCAGGAAGAGAAAAAAATTTCTTAGAAAAATTAAAAAATATATTTAGAAGAAAATAATTTCTATGATGTAAAGGTGGAGTGAAGCATGTTTGAAAATGTTATAGCCTTTTTCAAAAATCTAAAAAAGTCAGAGAAAAATACAGGTAGTTCAAAAGAAGCAGCAAAAGAAAGACTACATCTAGTATTAATGCAAGATAGGGCTAATGTATCAGCTGATTTCCTTGATTTGATGAGGCAAGAGATAATAGATGTAATAAAAAAATATATAGAAGTCGATGAAAAAGAAATAGATGTAAGACTTACAAATAAGCAAAATGACGATGGAACAACAGGAGCACCAGCATTATATGCTAATATTCCAATAGTAAATATAAAACAAGAAGCTAAACAGAGAGAAAAGAAAGAAGCTGAAGAACAGAAAAAAGTAATCGAAGAAGCAAAACAAATAATAGAAGAGACAAAAACTGAAAGTGCAGAAACGAGTACTGCTCATCCACAAGAACAGGTAAAAAAGGATAACACACAAGATAACCCTAAAAAATAAAACGGATAGAGAGAGTATAAAATATGAAGAGTAAATTTGTGAAGAACATAGAATGGAGTATACTAATATGTTCACTAATATTGCTTTTAATAGGTATGGTGGCTTTATATTCTGCAACACAAGATGATGGAAATGCAGAATTAAAAAAGCAGATTGTATGGGCAATAGTAAGTATACCCATTATGATTATGGTTATGGTTATAGACTATAATAAGATAGCAAAAATATCTCCAATATTATATGGAATATTTATTATAGCATTAATAGCAGTTCTATTTACTGAGCCAATAAATGGAGCAAAAAGTTGGTTTCAAATTAATGAATGGGCAACATTTCAACCAAGCGAATTTGCAAAAATTGCATTTATAATATTTTTTGCATATATATTAGTAAAATTGCAAAATGGAGATAAAAGGGAAACAAATAGAATTTGGAAATTATTAATAACAGGCTTAATTGTAGCAGTGCCAGCAGTACTTATACTAATGCAACCAGATTATGGAACATTAATGGCATTTATAATCTCATATACATTTATGATGTTTGCAGGAGGAATAGACAAAAAATTTATAATAATTGCTATGATTTTAGTTATAGTAGCAATACCATTAGCATATTTTTTTGTTTTACCAGATCATGCAAGAACAAGAATAGATGTATTTTTAAATCCAGATTTAGACCCTAGAGGTTCAGGATATAATGTAATTCAATCAAAATTAGCAATAGGATCTGGACAATTACTTGGAATGGGACTATTAAAAGGAAATCAAACGCAATTAGGATATTTATACCCTAAGACAACAGACTTCATATTCTCGGTAATTGGAGAGGAAATGGGATTTGTAATAGCTGCATTAGTAGTAATATTATATGTTGTACTAATTACAAAATCAATTTATGTAGCAAAAACTGCTAAAGATGATATGGGCTCATATATAGCAATGGGGATTTGTGGTATATTCACATTTCACATGATAGAAAATATAGGAATGACGATGGGGTTATTACCTATAACAGGTGTACCATTACCATTTGTAAGTTATGGAGGAAGTTCATTAGTAACAAACTTTATATGTATAGGATTATTATTAAACATTAGTGGTAGGCGCCAAAAGGCGATATTTATGGATTAAAATTTCCAAATGGGAGAAAATTATGTCATACGTACACAAACTAAAAATAGGAAATGTAGAACTAGAAAATAATATAATACTAGCACCAATGGCAGGAATTACAGACCTGCCATTTAGAATTATATGTAAAAAATATAATCCAGGCTTAGTGTGTACAGAAATGGTAAGTGCAAAGGGAATATACTATAATGATGAAAAAACAAAGCTATTATTAAATACAGAAAATGAAAAAAGACCAATATCAATGCAACTATTTGGTAGTGATGTAGAAGCAATGAGAGTCGGAGCAAGATTTTTAAATAATATTGCAGACATAATAGACATTAATATGGGATGCCCAGCACCGAAGGTAGTAAAGAACGGAGACGGAAGTAGACTATTGCTAGACTTAGAATTAGCAGGAGAGATTGTGTCAGCAGTAGTAGAAGAAGCAAAACATCCTGTAACTGTGAAATTTAGAAAAGGATGGGATCAAAATAATATCGTAGCAGTAGAGGCCGCAAAAATATTTGAAAAGGCAGGAGCATCTGCAATAACTATTCATGGTAGAACAAGAACTGATTACTATACAGGTACGGTAGACTTAGAAATTATAAAAAAGGTAAAAGAAGCGGTAAACATCCCAGTAATAGGAAATGGAGATATAAAGGATGGACCAAGTGCACTAAAAATGTTTGAAGATACTGGTGTAGATGGAATTATGATAGGAAGAGCAAGTATAGGAAATCCATATATATTTAAAGAAATACAAGACTACTTGCAGGGAAGAGAGATAAAAGATATTACGAAAAAAGAAAGACTAGATATCATATTAGAGCATATAAAATTGGCAGTTGAAATAAAAGGAGAAAATATAGGAATAAAAGAACTGAGAAAACATTTATCTGCATATATCAAGGGGCTACCAAATAGTGCAGAAGCAAGAGAAAAAATCAACAAAATTGAAAAGAAAGATGAATTAGAAAATTATATAAAAGAATTTTTTAAAATTTAACTCTATCAAATTCGATAGAGTTAAATTTATTGCACCAAAAACAAAAATAAAACATATTAATCTGTAGGGATATTTTAATTAATATTCCACAGATTTTTATTTTTGGAGGAATTTCAATGAAAAATAAGAGAATAATATTTATTTTTATTTTAATTTTTTTAATAATAATTTCAATTTTATATTATAAAAAACAAAAATCAGGAAACAATATAATTAGTAAATCTATTACAGATTTGAAAGAATATATTTTAAATATTAGTTCATACGAAGCAACAATATCAGTAGAAGTTAATAGTAATAAAAATACAAATAAATATATAATAAAACAATGGTATGAGAGTCCAAACTTTTTCAAACAGGAGGTCCAAGAACCAGAGAATATAAAAGGACTTATAATTTTATACGATGGTTCAGATTTAAATATAAAAAACTCAAGACTAAATCTAGAAAAAATATATAAAGATTATAATTGTTTAACAAATAATACATTAAGTTTAAACGACTTTATAATGGATTGCAAAAATAGTGAACCAAAATGTATAGAAACAGAAGATGAAATCACACTAGAAGTAATAAATGGAGAAAAATATGATTATTATAAAAGACTTACTATAAATAAGAAAAATGGAATGCCAACTAAGATGGAAATAATGGATGAGAACAAAAAAAACTTAGTTTACATATTATATAATGAGATAACAATTAATGAACAAATTAACAAAGATACAATGTAAAAAGAGTCTAAATTTTCTAAGTCCTAGCAAAGTGTATTTATGCAGTTGATGTAGAAATTGGTTATTCGTACTTTACAAGTCCTTAACAACTTGTTAGTCCGTTTTACTATCAAAAAAACAACTAATATTAAAATATCAAAAAACATTAAATAAAAATGTAATATCAGGAGTGAGTAATAATGATAGTTAAAAGAGGAGATATGTTTTATGCAGATTTAAGTCCAGTTATAGGCTCAGAACAAGGTGGAGTTAGACCAGTATTAATAATTCAAAATGATACAGGAAATAAATATAGTCCAACTGTTATTGCAGCTGCAATTACGTCACAAATCGGAAAAAATAAATTGCCAACACATATAGAAATAAGTTCCCAAAATAGCGGATTAAAATCAGACTCAGTTATATTAACAGAGCAAATTAGAACAATAGATAAAAGCAGATTGAAAGAGAAGATAGGGCATATAGATGATAGTAGTGTAATAAATCAAATAAATAACGCCTTAGGAGTAAGCTTTGGATTGGAATAAAAATAGGGGTACAGCTTAGCTGTACTCCAAAATTTTAACATTTTAACTTTTTTAAAATTTTAACTTCATTATATAAATCATCAATCAATTGATTTTTAGTTTCAATAGCCTTTTTATAATCTTTTAAAGCATCTTTATAATTATTCATATTCTCATTACCAGTTAATAATACTTTCATACCGTTTTCATAATACTCTCTAGCTTTTTGAGAAGTTTGTTTATTTCTTTGAATATCAAATTCAGCAACTTGAGTAAGTCTACTTACTGCATCTTTTAAATGGCTAACATACTCTTTTGTTGATGCTATTTCATATAAAGTATCATCTATTACAACCTTAAATAATGCACGCAATGCCTTTTTATTAATTTTACCATTATTTGAAAAAGATAGTGCATCAAGTGCTACAAGATGAGAGGTAGGGATCGATTCTTTAATCAAATCTTGCAAAGTAGCTGAAATATTAACGTGGGTTGTATAATGCCTTTTAGTAACTAAAGCATCATATACATCTGCTACATGTATAATTTGTGAAGCATAAGGTATTTCACTACCAGAAACCCCATTAGGATATCCAGATCCATCAAGACATTCATGGTGGTATAAAGCACCTTCTGCAAACATCTTTAATTTTTCATCATTCATGCATAGATTATAACCAAAAATAGTATGTTTTTTCATTATTTCATATTCTTCACCAGTTAATCTTCCATCTTTAAATAAGATATTATGAGGAATAAAAACCTTTCCTATATCATGTAAATATGCACACATAGTTGCATAAAAAATAAAATGCTTTTTACAACCAAGATATTCACATATACGACAAGTTAAATTTGCAACATTCTCGGTATGTATTCTAGTAAGATGATCTAAGTTATCAAGTAATGCTAATTGATAACGCATACTTTGATTAAGGCCATAATTAGATAAATTCATTGGACTATAAAAATCAAAATTATAATTAGTTTGCATCTTAACTATCATTCCTCTCTGGTACAATACTAGCATGGGAAATAAGTAATATATAACTCACTTTGCACACTAGTTTTTTCCTATGTTCAACATATATAATATATCATTGTTAAATAAAAAAATCAATATCTATTTTTCCCATTTCGTCCATATATTACAAAAAAAACGAAAATTTTTAATTAATAGGGGCTGTCAAGATTCGAAAATTTTGCCGTGTAGGGGCAGTCAGAGCGAGGAAAAGAATATAAAACAAAATGCATTTTGTTTTATATTCTTTTACATGTAGGGGTCGGCCATTGACCGCCCGCAAATACATTTTAATTGTGTATTCTATATATTATCCGCACGCAATGTTTCGGATAAATACCTAAAATATAATGTGAAAAATCGAAAATTCCGTAAGGGAATTCTGATTTTTTTAATATGTATGTAACAAAAAAGATAAGAAAATTTAACACAAAAATACGGCAGAGGTAAATTGACCTTCCGCAAAGCCATAGAATACGCCAGAAAATTGTCAAAATTTGTCGTATTGAAATACAATAAAAAATAGTTTAACATTAAATTGTAATGGCAAACCGAGAATAAGAAGAACAATATACAGTAAGATGCATGTAGGGGCGGTCAGAGCGAGGAAAAGAATATAAAACAAAATGCATTTTGTTTTGGATTCTTTTACGAGCAGTGCTTGAAAATTCTGCGAAGCAGAATTTACTGGGCCATTGGCCACCCGCAAAAAGAAAAACGCATTGCTCGCCCTCCAAAAAAATTTCGAATTTTATTATTATAATAAAAGAAAGGAATACGAGAAATGAAAAACGCTAGAACCGTTGATAT
>CANQQQ010000021.1 GCA_947626025.1 uncultured Clostridia bacterium | reverse complement strand
ATGCAAAGATAGGTTCAAGTGGAAACTCTGCAAAGATAGGTTCAAGTGGATACTATGCACAGATAGGTTCAAGTGGAGACTCTGCACAGATAGGTTCAAGTGGAGACTATGCAAAGATAGGTTCAAGTGGAAACTCTGCAAAGATAGGTTCAAGTGGATACTATGCACAGATAGGTTCAAGTGGAGGCTCTGCACAGATAGGTTCAAGTGGAAACTCTGCAAAGATAGGTTCAAGTGGAGACTATGCAAAGATAGGTTCAAGTGGAAACTCTGCAAAGATAGACATAAGTGGAGCCAACTCAATAGGGTTTGCTTGTGGTTATAATTCAATAGTTAAAGCTAAAAAAGGAACATGGATTTCACTTGCAGAGTATGGAAAAAATGAAGAAGGAAGAATTATACCAATTTTTGCAAAATCTGCACAGATAGGTAATAAAGATTACAAAGATTGCAATGGGAGAACACTTAAAGCAAATACATTTTACATTTTATGGGAAAAAGAATTTTATCCAGTAGATAATTTTGATGATGTATGGACTATTAGATTAACAGAAAAGAAAAGAGACAATATAACAATAATAAAAGCAGTAGATATTGATGACATATTAGATAAAGAGATTAAAGAAATATATATAGCAAAAGAAGGTAAATTGTCAGCACATGGATATACATTAAGAGAAGCAGTAGATGATTTAATGTTAAAGAAACTAGATAATGTTAATATTAGTGAAATAGTTTCAAAAATAAAAGAAACAGGGAAAGTTACAAGAAGTCAGTATAGAGCAATAACAGGAGCGTGTTCTTTTGGAACAAATAAATTTTGTGAACAACACAATATACAAAACTTAGAAGAAATAGAATTAAGCGAATTAAGAAAAATATTGATAAATGATTATGGAGCTGAAAAATTCTGGAAGCTAATAGATCAAGAGGATTAGCCTATGAAATATCCAGAATTAGAAGAACCTTGCAAAAGTGCAATAGAAAAAGGAATATGTACTGGGTGTAATAGATTAGATTTACCATATTTTAGATCAAAGAAAGACTGTAAATATGCAAAGAAACCGAGTGCTGAAGAAAGTATAAGAGAATGTAAGAAGATTTTAGGAATACAACAGGAAATGAAAATATAAAACAAAGGAGTGATATTAAATGAAATTTTTATTAGGATTACTTATAGGAATGATAATAGGAATAGGGATAATGTGCATTTTAGTGATAAATGGAGATGAAAAAAATGAGTTATGATATTAGATTATATAGAAAAGGGATAAAAAAACATAACAAAAAAATTTATTATGATTATTATGGAAATATCACTTATAATGTTTGCCAAATGCTAGAAGTAGCCTTTGGAGAAAATCATTTAAAGAAATGGAATGATAAGCCTGTAAGTGAATTTATAGAAGAATTAAAAAAAGGTTATAAAGATATGATGTTAAATCCAACAAAATACAAAAAATATGATAGTCCTAATGGATGGGGAACTTATGAAACAACATTTAAAGCAATATTAAATTTATATAATTATATGATTGAATATACAAAAGATGATGGACTAGAAAATGTTTATTTAAAATTTATTTGATATTGGAGGTAATAGTATAAATGAGTGAAACGGATAAATTATTTGAAGAGTTAGGGTATGAAAAAATAATAGATAATTTTGATACTATACAATATGAATTTGAAGGTATTTATATGGATAATGAAATAAGATTTGATTTAAAAACAAGAACAATTATAAAAGAATATTCTAACGGAGAAAGCCAAGAAATATCAATGCAAGAACTACAAGCAATATATCAATTCTGTAAAGAAAAAGGGTGGTTAAATGTTAAATAAAGAAGAAAAAGTAAAAATATTAGCTGAAAAGCTAAATAATATATTACCATTATTAGATGGTTTTATGAATAGCTTAAATGAAGAAGATTTTGAACTTTTGGAAGAATCTAAAGAGGTACTACAAGAAAAAATAAACATTAATAATAGTGCCTTAGTTTTAATAAATGCTTGTGGCGGAGATTATGATGATACCGAAGATAGAATGAAAGTAAAAACTTTAGATTGTTTAATTGATTTATTAAAAGTTAGAAAAGAATATAAAGAAGAAAAAATGAAACAAGAAAAAACAAATAAAAATAAACAAGAAATTTTAGAATTATTTAGATTTATGGGAGAGTAAGGTATGTTAGGTAAAGAAGAAATAAAAAATAATAAAGAAAAATATGAAAAGACTTTATATAAGAAAACAAAACAAAGTACATTTATTTATTGTCCAAAATGTGATAATGAATTAATTAGTAGTAATAGTTTTGTAAAAGATACAGATTATGTTTATTATAAATGCAGTAACTGTAGATATGAAAGTAAATGGGATTTTGACTTTCCTTGCCCGATACTAATTAAAGAATAGAGGTGTTTTAAATGTTAAGTAAAGAAGAAATAGAAAAAGCAAAAGAAAAAACAAAAAAATGGATTTATAATATGAGAACTGGAAGTAGAGTAAATATAATTCACAAAGGAGATAAAGTTTTTTGTGATGATTTAGAAACACTTTTAAAATATATACAAGAACTAGAAACAAGTAATGAAGAATTAGATAGAGAAAATAACAGATTAGAAAAGATAGAATTTGAGCGAGATAAAGCAAATAAAATAATAGATGAAATGGCAGAATATTTAGCAATAATAAGAGATTGCCCTAATGAAGATAAAGGCGCAAATTTAGACTGTGAAAATAGGTGCTCAAATGATGACAGCATATATGCAGAATGTTGGAAACAATATTTTGAAAAGAAAGTAGAGGAAAAATGAGAAATATTATAGGATTCTTATTTATATTTTTTGGTGCAATCACATTATTATGTACCAATGCACCAATTATGGAAGGAATTAGAGATATAGCAATAGGATATTTATTATTAGAAAAGAAATAAATAAGGAGGAAAAGTAAATGGATATACAAGTAGGAGATAAAGTTATATTTGAAGATGGAACAGTAAAATTAATTTATGATGAAGACAGGTTATTTGAAATAAATCAATATATAAATGGCGGAGGAAATCAAATTTTAAAAATAGAACGACCAAAATATGAAGTAGTAGAAGAAAAGAAAGAGTTATTAACAGAAGAAGAAAAAGAGTTTTTGAAACAATATATAATTTTTTCTGGAGAAGATACTTTTGTAAAATATATTATTATATATAGAAGTAATAATATTTGTTTCTTAAATGAAGCTCATCAAGAAATAAACAGATTTAAAATATATGGTGATAAATATTTTAATAAATTAGTTTTTGATAAACAATACACCTTAAAAGAATTAGGATTGGAGGAAAAATAAGTGGAAGAATATCATAAAATAAAAACACCGATAACAATAAACGGAGAGATATCTGATATAAGTGCAATGCTAGTAAGTGCTACTAGATATGCACTAGGAAGAAGAACATATATAGTAGATTGGACTTGTGAATTTATAAGGAATAATACCCATTTATTATTAGAAAAAGATAAAAAAGTAATTATAAGAGATATAGAACAACAAAAAGAATATGGATATGGTGATAAATGTGATGAAGAATGTTGGCTAGCATTGTTAGATTATTTAAGAGGAGAATTAAAATGAGTAGATGTAGTAAAAAGTGTAATGAAATAAAAGCAAAAATAGATAGTATAAGTGGATTAGATGATGATTATATTTATGGTAAACTTATACAATTAGAATTGATAGTTGAACAGATAGTTAGTCAAATAGAAATATATGCAGATGCAGATGAATTAAATGGAACTTGTTTTAAGGAGAAAGACTAATTATTAATATAAAAGTAAATGATTTTAAGTAGGAGGAATTATGAAAGTAGATTTAAGACCAGAATCAAGAGATATAAGTATTTGTGTAAATACAATGTGTCAAAATAAATGTAAAAGATATTATGAACTATGGAAACCATCACAAATGCAAAGTTATATAAATCCAGCAAATGAGTATGATGAAAATGGAAATCAAAAGCTTTGCAAGATTAGATTGGAGGAAATATGAGTGAAGATAAAATTGAAGTTGGAGAATATGTAAGATTGCATTATGGAAAACTAGACAGAGTAAAAAACAATGATTATTATATGCAACAATATATTGAATGTGAAAAAAGTTTATATCCTAGAGAAAATATAGTAAAACATTCCAAAAACATAATAGACCTAATAGAAGTAGGTGACTATGTAAATGGAAAAACAATTAAAATGAATTATGAATCTGGAAAATTAATAGTACCAAAGAAAATTAAATCAATAGTAACAAAAGAACAATTTAATTCTGTAGCATATACAGTATAGGAGGTATAAATGGAATTAGAAGAAGCAATAAAAATATATAATGAACTAAAAAAATACAAAGAAATAATTGGAAGCATAGATACAGATTTCTTTTTCAACTTTGTAGAAACATTATTAAAAGAATGCAAAAACTCAATACCTAAAAAGAAAATAGAAGATAAGATAAAAGAATATGAAAGAGTAAATAAAGAAAGAGGCTATTTATTAGTAAGAGAAAGTTTTGTGAAGAAAGAATTACAAGAATTATTGGAGGATAAATAGTAAATAAAAAGAAGGAAGTGAGATAATAGAAACTAAAGAGAGATGTTTTGCAGATATAGATGATGATACATGTTATTGCTTGAAAGAAAAATATTGTAAGAAAAAATCTTGTAAATTTTATAAATCAGAAGAACAAGCAAGAAAAGATTATTTTAATACATATTCAGAGAAAACAATAGGAGACATAGATAGAACTATAGACAAGTATTTTAGAAATTTATAGAAGTAGGAGGAACATAAGAATTGATTGATAAAGAATTATTAGAACAAATACAATCAATTAATAATGAGTTACAAGGATTAAAAAATAGATTGAAGAAAATAGAAGATAGAGAAAACACAGTAATAAAAGATAGTGTACAAGGAAGTAGTACAAGCTATCCTTACATAAAGCATAGTTGTGTTTTGGAAGGTGTGGAGATTCCAAAGAACAGACATTTAAAATCAAAATATAGAAAAATGATAAAAAGCAAGACATACAGATTAGAAAAATTAAAAGTACAATTAGAATATGAACTAAATTATGTAAAAGATCCAGAGATAAGAGATATTATAAGATATAAGTATAATGACAATAAGACGTGGTTACAGATAATGTTTTTAATGAAATATAAATCAGAAAATACTGCCAGAATGAAATTAGAGAGATTTTTAGAAAAAAATTAAAAATGTGCGTTTTGTGCGGTTAAAACATGATAAAATGTTAGTAAGTAAAAAAGTAGTTACTCATAAAAATATATTAGAAGTGGGTAAGCCCATAGCTACGAAATATAGGTTCCCTACAAAGAATAGTCTTCAAAAGAACTCATTTGATTGGGTTCTTTTATTTACTAAAAGTTTTTACAAATAAAAAAACTTTAGTATAAAGAATTAGTATGTTACCCAAAACAACATAATAAAAATACTAGAGTGCACACTCTAGTATTTTATTATGTATTTGCAAAATTTACATAAAAGTGATATAATATAGAATATACTAGAGAAAATTATCAAAAAATTAACAAAAAATACCAAAAATACGACATTATGTAACAAGAACTTTAAAAAATCTCAAAAAAAGTGTTTACAAATAAAAGTATTGTGTTATAATGTTAATAATTATTACAAAATTATTACAAATGTAATGAAAACTTAATACAAATTGTATTGACAAAAGAAAAAAACTAATTGTACAATGTAAGAAACGAACAGGATTATTTTAATTGTATAATTAAAAATGAGAGGATTGCTCCTCTCACTGTCACTTATTTAAGCGAATTGGAGTTCTCTGCACGAACTTCAATTTTTTTGTTTGAGTATCCGTACATATGTTATGTGATGGCGGAATAGACATATCTAGTTTAATATTAGATATGGTAAAACTAAACGGCGGTAAAGTATGCCAGTAGTGCCGATATCGCTGAATGGTAATAGTAGACGCAAATGATTATATACCTTACCTAAGCGTGTTGTAGGAAACTCATTAAAAGGTGGAGTACACGAGCGAGGAAACAGTGAGTAGGAGGAAACACAAAAAACTATCCGTATAATAATCAAAACTATATGTTGGGTGCAAATCCTAACTCACATATTTTTATAAATGAGGCAATAGGAAAAAGTATAAAGGAAGTGAAGATATGCCTAGAGGACAGAAAACAAGCAATGAGATTGTATATAAAGTTATGTTATCAGTATTTAGTACAGGTAATTATAGTGAAACAGCAAGACAATTAAATATACCAGTAGGAACAGTTGAAGATATATATAAAAGGAATATAGATAAAGAAGAGTTCACTAAACTTCGCAAAGAAAAAAACGATGAATTTATAGAAAATGCAAGTAGAATTATAAACAAAGCAACACAATTACTAGAGAGAAGATTGGATACAGCTTTGGAAAGTCAGAATGAGCTAGATAAGATAATAGACCAAGTATTTGAAATTGATGAAAAAGATATGAATGAAAAGAAAAAGAAAGCTATTATAACAAAAATAGAAAGAATACAATTATATAATTTGTCAGAAATAACAACAGCTCTAGGAACAGTATATGATAAAAGAAATTTAGCCGAAGGAAAGAGTACAGTTAATACAGATATAAATGTAAGAATGGATAAGAAAGTGGAGGAATTATCACAATAATGTTGGATTATAAAGTACCAAGATTATATCCAAAACAAGAAGAGTTTTGTAAAAGTAAAGCAAAATATACTTGTTATGGCGGAGCTAGAGGAGGAGGGAAATCCTTTGTTGCTAGAATAAAAGCTATATTATTAGCATTATATTATCCAGGTATACAAATACTGCTTTTAAGAAGAACATATCCTGAATTGTATAAAAATCATGTTTTACCTCTTCAACAGGAACTGAGAAGTAAGCAAAAAGATAAAGTTGCACAATGGAACACTCAAGATAAAATATTTACATTTTCTAATGGCAGTAGAATATTATTAGGTTACTGTGATACTGAGGCAGATGTATTACAATATCAAGGACAAGCTTACGAAGCAATATTTATGGAAGAAGCTACACATTTTACAGAGTTTCAATTTAATTGCTTGAAAGAAAGTAATAGATTGTCAGGACAATGTAGAAAGCAAATAAAGCCAAGAATGTATCTAACATGTAATCCTGGAGGAGTTGGTCATGTATGGGTAAAAAGATTATTTATTGATAAAGACTATATGGAAAATGAAAATCCTGAAGATTATGCATTTATTTCTGCATTAGTATATGAAAATGAATATATAATGAAAAATGATCCTGATTATGTTAAAGCATTAGAAACATTGCCAGAAGATAGAAAAAAAGCAATGTTATATGGAGATTGGGACATATTTGAAGGACAGTTTTTTACAGAATTTAGAAGAGATATTCATGTTATCGAACCTTTTGAGATTCCAAAAGATTGGTACATATATTTTGTTATGGATTATGGATTAGATAAACTTGCAGGTTATTGGATAGCAGTAGATTATAATAATAATGGGTATGTGTTTAGAGAGATATATGAAAGTAATTTATTAGTATCTCAAGCTAGAGACAAAATAAAAGAAATGACGAATGAAGATGTATATATTTATTTAGCACCACCTGATATGTGGAATAGACACAAAGAAACAGGAAAGAGTACAGCAGATATATTTAGTGAAGGTGGAATTGAATTATATAAAACTAATAATGATAGAATACAAGGTTGGCTACAGATGAAGGAATGGCTCAAAGTATATAAAGATGAACAAGGTTGTGATACAGCAAGATTAAAGATATTTAATACATGTAAAAATTTAATTAGGTGTCTTCCACAAGTACAGCATGATGAGAAAAAAGTGGGAGATATAGCAAATGAACCACATGAATTAACACATAGTGTAGATGCTATAAGAGGCTTTTGTGTTTATTGGACACAAGAGCCTATTTTAGTACAAGAAAAGCAAACATTGCCATTTGAATTACAGACAGATGAAGTAGACGAAGAAATATGGTATTAAGGAGGTAATAATGATTTTATTGTCAGTAATAACAGGGTATATATTGGGTATTGCACCTTTTACTATACCGAAAATAATTGAAATAATAGAAAATAATATAAGGCAGGATAAAAACATTGAAAATGATAAAACTCAAGCAGAGATTCTTGATGAGTGGCTAAATGGTCCACGAAAAGATAATAATGACAATGATAAAAAAATAAATCAAGAAGACATACTAAATGAATACTTGACAGGAATAGAAAGTACGAAAGGAGATTGAAATTGAATATGTCAAGCAGAGAGGAATTAGCAAAGAAAATATGGAGTGATTGGCAGAAGGGATTGGAATATCAAAAGAAATTAAATTTAAAAGAGACCTGTGAGCAATGTGTAAATTTCTACGAAGGTAGACAATGGGCACGAGTAACAGAAAGAACAAAAAATATGCCAAGACCAGTATTGAATATAATAAAATTTATTGTAAATGGGAAAAAAGCCAATATATTATCTAGTAAAATATCAATGATATATAAACCTCTTATATATAGTGAAGAACAAGGTCAGACGGCAACAGAAGGAGCAAATGCATTTACAAATTTTGCTAAACATATAAACAAAGAAATAAAACAGGAAGATTTAGATGATCAAGCAATACTAGATGGATTAAAAAAAGGTACTTATATATATCATTATTTCTGGGATAAAGAAAAGAAAACTGGTATGGCAAAATTTGCAGGAGGGTTAAATGGGCAAATCATTGATTGCTTAAGTATTGTATTTGCAAATCCAAGGCAAAAAGATGAGCAGAAGCAAAAATGGATAATTATACAAAGTAGAGAGAATGTAAATACATTGAAAGAAATAGCACGCAAGAATGGAATAACAAAAACTGAAATAGATTTAATACAAGCAGACGATGATACAGAGAAAAACTATGATGGAGAAGAACAAGAAGGAGAAGAATATGCAACAGTATTAACGAGATACTTTAGAAAAAATGGAGAAGTATATTACACTAAGAGTACAGAAAACATGATAGTGCAAGAAGAAACACCTTTAACGCCAGATGCAAGTAAGGTAAAAATAGAGGTAGACGATGAAGGAAAAACAAATGAAGATGAAGAACAGATAGATTCGGACAAGCCTGTTAAGGAAACATTTAAAATGACCTTATATCCGATTGTTGTAGCTTCGTATGACAATAGAGAAAAAAGTATTTATGGTATTGGAGAGGTTGAACAGATAATTCCTACACAAAAATCTATTAATTTTGATTATGCTATGATGCAAATGGCAAGCCAAAATATGGGATTCCCTAAAGTACTACAAAGACCTAGAGCATTACAAGGAAAACAAATAACAAATACACCAGGAGAAGTAATAACTGATTATTCTCCTAACTTTGACGGAATAAGATATATGAGCCCTCCAGCATTTAGCAATACACCTATGAATGTTGCAGATAAAATGTTTGAGATAACAAGAACAGTAACAGGAGCAACAGAAGTAGCAAATGGAGAAGTATTAGGGAAAAATATGTCAGGTAGTGCAATAGTAGCATTGCAGACACAAGCAAAAGTGCCTATTGAAGATATGCAAAAAAGATTTTGGAGAACGCATGAAAAAATTGCAAGAATTTGGGAACAATTTTTCAAAGCATACTATAGATTTGAAGTAGATTATTTAGTAGAAGACGATAATGGAAACCAACAAGTTAATTCATTCAATGGAAGTATGTATCAAGATATGGATTTTGAAACAACAATAGACGTAGGTCCAGGAAGTGCTTATTCAGAAAGCTTAGCTATTAATTTACTAGAACAAGCGTTGCAAAGAGGAGATATAACATTTGATGATTATATAGAATTATATCCTGATACAGCAATGCCTTTTAAAGCAAAATTAAAAGAAATAAGAAAGAAAGTACAATTACCGCCTGAAATTAGTCAGAAAATAGCACAAAATCCACAAATATTGCAATATGTAATGCAAATAATACAACAAGCAGAGACACCAGCACCACAAATGCAAGGACAATTACAATAAATGATATAAATATTTAACTCTTTATAGAGTTATTTTTTTATATAAATTCGCAGTGAATAGCGTAAAAATCCAAAATAGAAAGGACAAATCATGGAAGAAAATGATGAAATTGAAAGCGAAAACAATCTTGAGGTCGCTGATCAAGAAGAGACAGTTGAAAATACTGTTACGGAGGAAACTACTGAAACAACAGAAGAGAATAATCAAGAAGGAAAAGTAGAAGAAAAAGAGCAAGAGGAAACTGAGGCAGAAAAGTCCAATAGTGAGAAACAATCATATGAGGACAACAAATATGCTAGACTTGCAAGAAAACAAGCAGAGGAGAAAGCTAAACAAGAAATTGAAAAGGCTAGAAAAGAAGCATATGAGCAAGGATTAGCACAAGGTAAAGTACAATCATACATAGGAAGGGAAAACCCTTATACAGGGCAAAAAATCAATGATGAATATGACGTGCAAGAATATCTTGATATGTATGAATTAGATAGTAAAGGACAAGATCCTATAAGTGGCTATAGGCAACTACAAAAGGATAAGGCAAGACAAGAGGCAGAAGCAAAAATAAAGGCTGAAGAAGAACAAAAGCAAAATAAATGGTATGAAGATGATACCAAAGATTTTGTCGATAAATATTCAGCAGAAAAACTAAAGGAACTTACGAAAGATGAAGACTTTAATTTGTTTGCCAGTGGAAAGATTGGTAAAGTACCATTAAGCAATATTTATGAAGATTATCAAAAATTTATTAGCAAATATGAAAAAAAATCCGTAGAAACAGCAAAACAGATTTTAGCTAATAATACTACTACACCTGGAGGAGTGCAGGAAGCAGAGCCACATGAATTAAATTGGGAATCTATGTCAAAAGAACAATTTGAAAAATATTTAGAAAAAGCCAAAAATGGCGAACTGAGATAGTTTAGTAGACGGACTATCTTTTTTTTATGAAAGGAAAGTGATGTAAAATGCCTACGAATATTAATAGTATGACATCAGGAGAAGGATTAAATCAATTAAGTGCTGAGGATAAATCTTTTTACATAAGAGCATTATTAGAAAGATTATTGCCTGATTTATTCTTATATACTGATGCTATGAAGAAGAAATTACCAAAAAATCAAGGAAGAACTGTAAATTGGAGAAAGTTTAATTCTTTACCACCAGTTACAACACCTTTAACAGAAGGAAAAACACCAGATGGAAAAGACCTAGACGTAACAAAGATTGAAGCAGTATTAAATCAATATGGAGATTATGTATTAACAACTGATTTATTACAATTAACAGGTATCGATCCTGTTATAACTGAAGCATCAGAATTATGTGGAGAGCAAGGAGCTCTTTCAATCGAATTAGCTTTAGGAGATAAGCTATTTAAAGGAAACAATGCTATGTTTGCAGGAGGAAGAGAATCAAGAGATGAAATTACAGCTGATGACAAATTAACAGGGGAAGTTGTAAAGAAATTAAGAAGACAATTAAAAAAGAAAAATGCAAGAAAGTTTAGTGATGGTTATTATCATGCAATAATAGATCCTGAAATGTCATATGATTTAATGTCAGATCCAATGTGGCAAGACGTTGCAAAATATGCTAAGCCTGAATTAATGCTAAAAGGGGAAATAGGAAAAATGCATGGATTCAGATTTATGGAATCAACAGCATTTGAGCCAGTACAAAACACTGGAGAAGTGTATGTTCATAGAGGATTATTCTATGGTAAAGATAGTTATGGAGCAGTAGACGTTGAAAAAGGTGGAGGAAGACCAGATATTATAGTTAAACAATTAGGTTCTGCTGGAACAGGAGACCCATTAAATCAAAGAGGTTCTGTTGGTTGGAAGATACCATTTACATGTGAGATTTTACAACCTGATGCACTAATAAGATTAGAATGTGCTGTAAGTGAATAATAGAGGCTTTTTAAAGCCTCTAAATTTTTTATAAAAGGGAGGAAAAACAAAATGGCTAATAACAATGTTAATAAAGAAGCAAAAAATGAAAATAAAGAAGTGAAAAATGAAAATAAGGAAGTTGAAACTAAAAAAGCTGTAAATCAAGGAAATACTGTAAAAGAAAAAATTGTAGCAATTCCAGTAGATCCATTAAATCCTAAAGATAATAAAGTAAAAGTTACTATTAATGGTAAAGAACATATTATAGAAAGAGGAAAACAGCAAAAAGTAAGCAAAGCAGTATATGATATGCTTGTAATATCAGGTTTTGTAGTAGAGGAATAATCCTCTACTTTTTTATCACTTTTAAGGTTATTGCAAGTTCGAATCTTGCAAAAGTGGAAGGAGATTTATTATGACTTGGGGAGAAATACAGAAAACGGCATTAGAGAAAATGTTTGCAAAAGATGAAAAGATAAGGACGAGAGATATTAAATCATTAAAGAATGATGATGATACAGCTTGGTATTTAAGTGCAATGCCAGCAGTAGCAAATGAGGCAATTCAAAGAATAAAACCTTATGTAATGAATATGTTTAAACTTAATGAGGAAACTGGAGAATATGAAAAAACAAAAGTACCAAAAATAGAAGATGACACTGATATTGATGATGAAATTGATTTACCAGAAAGTGCTTGTGTATTAATACCTTTGTATATAGCAAGTCAATTATATAAAGATGATGATATATCACAAGCTACCGCATATAGAAATGAGTTTGAAATAGGGTTGCAAGATTTGTATTTTGAAATAGAAAATCAAGAGAATGTAAGAGAGGTATACTAAATATGGCAAGTTTTAATGTTCCTGCAAGTCCACCAACTTATGAAGTAGATTTAAGAGGATTTTTAGGAGTAGATTTTTCTTCATCTATAACAGATATAGATAAAAGAAGAAGCCCACTAGGCTATAATTTTATAAATACAAATGGAACTATTGAAAAACGTAATGGATATAAAATATTAGCCTATTTAGGGTTAAAAGCAAACATAAATGGAATATGGAATGTAGATACTGTATCTGGAGAATATTTTATAGTACATTGTGGAACAAAGCTATTTGAAGTAGAGACAGATTTTAGCAGTTATACAGAAATATTAACAGGATTAGCGGATAATATCTCACAAGGTGCAATAATTAATTCAAAATTGCTTATTTTAGATGGAAAGAGAGCAGTAATATATGATTTATTAGAAAATGGAGATAGGGCTAAATATTTAGACGAATCTGGTTATATTCCAATAACACAAATAGCAAGAAGCCCAGATGGGTTAGCTAGTCAAATATATGAACAGATAAATTTATTACAGTACAGTAGAATAAATCAGTTTATAAGTACAGAAACAGATACCATATATCAATTAGCAGAAACTAATATAGATGAAGTTGAATTAGTAGAAGTATTAAATGACAATGCTGTATGGGAGACTAAAAATTTAAATAGAGATTATACAGTAAATTTAGCAAATGGACAGGTTATATTTAATAAAGCTATTGGAAAACCAGTAGTAGATGGTAGAGACAATGTAAGAATAAAATATAGAGTATCGAATACAGAAAATAAAGCTCAAGTAAATAAATGCAAGATAATGAGTGTATATGGATATGCAGGTGCTAATAATAGAATATTCATTGCAGGAAATCCTAATTATCCTAATATATTAATGTATTCATATATTGATGATATTACATATATACCAGTAGAAAATGTTATAAAGGTAGGACTAGAGGTATCACCAATTACAGGAATGGCAAGATTAAATAATGGTAAATTAGCTGTATTAAAAGATGTATCTGATACAGATAGTACGATATTTTATATAGGATATGCTACATTTAATGGAAATGAAGCTTTTCCATTAGAAGGTAGTACAAAGGGAGAAGGCAATATTGCAAATCATGCTCATGCTGTGTTGATTAATGAACCATTGATATTAACTCGTAATGGTATATTTGCATTAAATACAGCAACATATACAGATGAGCGATTTGTGTATCATAGAAGTTATTATATAGACACAAAACTAAAGGAAGAACCGAATTTAGAAAAAGCTGTAGGAATAGTAAATGATGGTAAATATTATTTGGCAATTAATGACCATGTATATATTGCAGATAGTAGATTCAAAAGTAATAATAGTAATTCAAGATATAGTAATTATCAATACGAATGGTTTTATTGGACAGATTTACCTGTAAAGGTATGGTTTGTATGGAATAATGAACTCTATTTTGGAGATAAGTATGGTAATATATGTAAATTTAGAAATAATGATGATAAAGATAGGTTTTTAGATGATACAAATCCAGTAAAAGTTGAATGGAACTCTAATATATTAGATTTAAATAATGTAACTCGTAGAAAAAACATAAAAAGAATAGCGATACAGAGTAATCCTACAACCTCTAAAATGGTTGTTGGTTATAGAATAAAAAAAGGCGACAAAAATGTATTATCTAAAGAATATATTAATTCAACTTTTCCAAAAACGACTGTAATAAGAAAGAAGGCTAAAAAGCTATCTTTCTTTTCATTATATATAGAAAATACAGAAGAAACAAATATGAGTTTTAATTCTATTGCAGTAGTTTATACCGTTGGAAGTTATTATAAAGGAGATTAATATGTCAGAGCCAAAATATGATGAAGATTTAGTAAATCTACGTTATTTAAAAAGAGCATTAGGATTAACAGATGAAGAAGCAAAAGACATATATAAGTATATTAGTAGGCACTATGCAAGTAAACCCCAGCCACCATATTATGTAGGAGATACTTGGATAGATGGAGATATTATTTATACATGTATTAAAGAAAGATTAATAGGAACTTATCATGCTGAAGATTGGGCTACAGAAAGTGGAGCTAAAAAAGAAGCAGAGGAGAAGAATAGAGTATTTTTAAGACAACCCAGTAATTATAGACCTGGTGATATGTGGATATTACAGTCAGATGATGATCATAAAGCAGGTAAAAAAGGAGAAATGTTAATTGCTACAAATGGTAGATATGAATATGATGAGGGCGATTGGGTAAATATGCTTGGATATGGGACTATAAGAAGCATTAATGAAGTGGCAAATAATATAAATGATGCTCTGATAAGACTAGGATTGAACAAAGAAGAAGGAATTGTTACTATATTTTATTCAGAAACGATTCCGACAGAAGCGGTATTAGATGATTTGTGGTATGTAACAGAAACAATAAATGAATATACCAAAGGGACTGTATACAAGTATAATGGAACGTCATGGGAAATAGTAGAGGACAAATTAGCTATAGTGGCTTTTGAAGAGGCAAATGAAGCGAGATTAGTCGCAGATGGAAAAATAAAAAGCTTTTATTCAGAGGAAGAACCTACTCAAAATATTGGAGTAGGAGATATATGGACTAACACAAGTGATAATAAATTATATAGATATAACGGAACAAAATGGATTGCAGTGTATGATACTAATATTAGTGAAATGAGAACAGAATTAAATAAGACTATTGAAAGAACAACTAAATTAGAAACAGACTTGGGAGAAATAAATGCAAGTGTAAAACAAATAGAAACAACAATAGAAACAAATCTAGTAACAAATGAAACTTTTAGTGAAACAGTAAAAGAATTAAACTCAAATCTTGACATAAAAGTTGGAGAGATAAGTAGCAGTGTAAGTGAATTAACAACATATGTTCAAGATAATTATTCAACTACTGAGGAAACAAAAACTTTAATAGGTCAAACCTCTACCAGTATATTAGAAACGGTGGAAGCGTCTTATGCAACTAATACAGCATTATCCAATACAGAAAAAACACTAAAGGCTTCATTAGAATTAAAATTAAATACGGCTGATTTAATAAGTGAAATCAATGCTAGTGCAGATCAAATAAAATTAAAAGCAGGTAGACTAATCATAGATAGTGGCAACTTCCAATTATACGAAGATGGAAATATATCGTGTATAGGAGGGACAATAGGAGGTTTTACCTTAGGAAGCAATATTTTTTCTGCTGATCTAAAATTTGGTAAGAAATATACTTATAATGATTTATTAAGGGTATATGATATTATAAGAGAAAATATAATTCCAACACAAGAAGATTACGAGAAATATGATATTTTTAAATCAGGTAAAATAGAGTTCGCAGATTATAATTTAATTTATCAATTATATAATAATCAAATCAGCGGAGATGGAAAATTTATATTAAAAACTAATGAGTCAGAAAATGCAATTACACTTCAAGATACTCAAGGAAACAATTGCGTTACTATTGGAAGATTTGGATCATATATGAATAATTTAAAAGTAGATAATATATATCCAATTACTATAACTGCACGAAGGCTAACGGTTAATGATGCGGATATTCCAGTAGTTGAGTCAGGTATTACAACTTTGCCAGGATATAAAACAGGTCACCTTAGTTTATATAGCGAAAATAATGGTAGGACAATTAGCTTATTTGGAGAAACAGGAATAATAAACGCAGTAACAATGAATGCAACAGCAGAAATGACTGTAGATGGAGGCTTGGTAATGTATGCTTTGGCAGGCTCACATAGATACCAGTGCTATTGGACGGATACACAATTGCAGTTCTGGGTTGATGGTACGAATATCGGTACATTATCCGATAAAAGATTAAAAAACGATATAAAAGATATAGATGAAGATTTAATAAAAGCAATAGAAGAAATAGAAATGAAACAATTCAAAATTGCAAATAGAAATGGATTAATATCTTTTGGTATTTTAGCCCAAGATTTAATAGAAATATTTGAAAAATATAATAAAAATCCATTTGATTATGAGATAGTACAAAAAACACAATATAGGCTAGATGATGAAACTATTTATTATACAATAGATTATGAGCAATACTTAATTTTAAAAGCAAAAGCACAAGAAAAAAAGATAGAAGATTTAAGAAAAAGAATTGAGATACTAGAAGGAGAAAAATAGATGGAAGAAATGATTTTAAAGGAAAGAGAAGTTAGAGAACAAATAGTAGAAATAACTAAAAATTCAGGGTTACCTGCACTAATATTAAAACCAATATTTGAGGATTTTTTAAATCAATTGAAGATAATAAAGGAGCAACAATACAAATTAGCCAAACAAAATAAGGAAAAACAACAAAAAGAGAATGAAGATAAAAAACTGAAGGAGGCTAAAAAATGATAAGAGTTGAGAAATATACTAGCACTATATCAGATGGAACAGAAAAAGAATTTGAGAGAATAATAGTGCATAGAGGAGATAAGGGAGCTTTATATTGGAATATAGAATTATTTGATGGTAGCGACTATAATTTTAAAGTTGGAGATATTGTAGATTTTACTGTATTTGAAAAAAAGGGGTATGATAAAACTCCTGTAATAAATAAAACTATAGAAGTATCTGAAAGCTCAACAAAAGTGGAAATAGATTTAACAGAAGAGGATACAACGATAGGAGAACCTATAAATAAAGCTACAACATATTGGTATGAGATATCTTTAAACAGAGACGTTGTAAATGGATATGATTATGATGAAGGACCAATGGAATTTATTTTATTACCAGGTAAGGCAGGTGATACAGAATGAGTGAGAATATTTTCAAAGCAGGGGAAATTAGTACTGAGCGACAAATAACAGGTCATAATATTATTGTAAACGGATTAGATGGTGTGGGTATAGAAAAAATAGAAAAAACAAATAGTGTAGGTTTAGAAGATACCTATACTATTTATTTTACAAATAAAAAGACGACTACATTTATAGTAACTAATGGAAAGTCATTAGATTTTAATTGGAATGGAACAAAATTAGGAATAAAGACTGAAGGGCAAGAAGAATATACTTATATAGATTTGAAAGGAGATAAAGGAGATCAAGGAGTTAAAGGAGAGCAAGGAGACAAGGGCGATAGAGGTGAACAGGGAGAGCAAGGTATTCAAGGAGACAAAGGAGAACAAGGAGAAAAGGGTATTGGAATACAAGATATTATATTAACAGATGGAAATCATTCAGCAGGAACGATGGATACATATACAATAAAATTTACAGATGGTACAAGCACAGAATTTCAAGTATATAATGGACAAGATTTCCCAGACGAAGAAAAGAAAAAAATAGAAAAAAATGAAACAGACATAAAAGAATTAAAAACATATATGCCTATAAGAAAAGACATAACATTAATGTCTGATAATTGGATTCTTAATGAAGGAACTAACTTGTATGAATATAAAATAACAGATGAAAACATAACGGAAGACTATTTCCTAGATTGTTTATTAATGAATAAAGAAGATAAAAAGATAATGAATGATGCTGAAGTAGATACCTTCAATGGTTATTTTATAATAAGCAATTCTAAACAGCCTACATGGGATATCAATATGCAAATAGTATCAATGAAAACAATAAAAGGAGATGAAGTAGATGAGGTGTAGGATAAATACAGGAGGTGGAATAGACACATCTGATGCAACAGCAACAGAGAAAGATATTTTACAAGGAAAAACAGCATATGTGAATGAAAATAAAATTACTGGAACATTAGAATTACCTGATATAGATAGTTTACAACCGATAATAGACGATATATTAGGTAAAACAGGACAAATATCTGGAAAGCTATTAAATAGCCATACTGAAAACTGGGAAGAATTAAATCCTACTATAATATTATATAATTCTTTAGAAAATGAGATTGATAGGATTAATAATAAAACAAATACATATCAATTTAATAATTTAAAATCAGGAGTATATAAAATAAAAGTAGAAGTAAAGGGATATCTTAATTCTACGATAGATAGCATAATAGTAAAGGAAGAAAGTATTTCGATAATACAAGATATAGATTTAACTGGTAAAGCAGGAGAAGAAATAGAAGATGGAGAGATTGAAGCAGGGGATTTAATAGACTTAAGTTCAAAATTAGGAATACAAATCACAGAAGAAAACAAAGAAGAATATGAAATGTATGATTTAAATAAAGATGGAATAGTAGATACAACAGATCGACAAATATTAAAAAATAATATGAATCATAAAGATACAGAAGAAGAATGGGTAGAAAGTTATCAAGATGCAAGTAATTAAAGGAGAAGAATTATGAGTATAGAAACTATAAAAACAGACTTAGTGGAAATACAAAAAGCAAGAGATGATATTAAATTAGCATTAGAAAATAAAAAGCAGATTGTAGGTAAAGATATAAGTACATATGCAAATGCTATTAATAATATAGATGCAGGGATAAATATAAATGGAACAGTAGAAAGATATAAAGTGAGCTCAAAAGGGGATATAAATGCTGGAGATTTTGTAACTTTTATAAACGAATTAAACGAGAAAAGAATTGGAGATATCACTATATCTGTACAAGGATATATCTCAGCGATTGCATTATCTCAAAATAAAGCGTTCATAACGTACGGAACGGGAAGTGGCAGAACAAAAACCTATTTATATGGTGTAGTATGTACTTTTGATGGAGAAGAGATAATCATAGGCGAAAGTATACAATTAAGTACAGATAGCAAATCAGGAATAATTTTTTCACCAGTAGCTTTAAAAGATAATCTAGTATTTATAGCATATGCTTCTACCAGTGGATACCAATTAAATGCAATGATATGTAGCATAGAAGGAGACAAAATTACAATTGAAACTGATATTATTTTAAATGAAGAAGAAAATTCTGGAGGAATGATATCAGCGATAAAATTGGCAGAAAATAAAGTTTTTCTAGCACACAGCCAAGATCCTGATAATTATTATTTAAATGCACTAATATGTACAATTAATGGAACAGAGATTGTGGCAGGGAATGATACGCAATTAATTTCAGAATTTTCTGGAGCTGAGATTAATTCTGGATATTATGCTTTAGCAGTAGCTTTAAGGGATAATCTAGTGTTTATTGTGCATAGTACAGGAGAAACTTTTAAATTGAATGGATCTTTATGCATAATAAATGATACAGAAATAACTTTAGATTCTCAAATAAATCTATGTAAAGAAGAAAATTCAGGAATTATATTTTCAGCAGTGGTAATAGCAGAAAATAAAATATTAATTGCATATAAGAGCCTAAATTCAAATACTTATATTTATTATAGTATAAGTGGAATAATTTGTGAGATTTTGGATAGCCCTTTAGAGAGTCATAAGTATATTATAGCATACGGAAAAAATACACAATTACAATTAGGAAATTTTATTGATACATTTATATCAGCCATAAAATTAGCGGAAAATAAAGTATTAATTTTGCACGAAAGCGATAGCGAAAATTATTATTTATCTGGTACATTATGCTTTTGCGATGAAGATAAGAATATAATACCAAAAATGGATATACAATTAAGCGCTGATATAAATTCAGGAGAAAAAATTTCAGCAGTACTTCTTAATGAGAATCAAATATTTATCAGTAATGCTACTGGCGAGGACGCTTTTTTAAATGGAATACTAATGGATAATTTTAAATTACCAGTAAAATCTATAACAACAGATACGGAAGATATAGTAGGAATTGCAAAAACAGCAGGACAGGTTGGAGAAGAAATAGAAGTAGTGGTACCTACAAATATTGTATAAAAGAGAGGAAGAAATAGATGGAAAAAAGTTTTGAAACAGAAGTCTTAACTCGACTTGCTGTTATAGAAGATAAATTAGACGGATATAAGGAGACGAAGAAAACTATTTATGAGGCAGACAATAGGAGTAAACAGAATGAAATAGATATTAAAGAAATGCAAGATAAATTTAAATGGCTTTCAAGAACGTTTTGGGGAGCAATAATTACAGGTATAGCAGGAATAGTAATTTTATTTATAAAAACAGGAATGGGGGTTAATTAAAATGGATAAATTTTTAAAAAAAATTGCTAATTTAATAACTGTTAAGACTATTGTTACGCTACTTTTAACAGGAGTTTTTTGTAAATTGGCACTAAATAACATTATAAGTGGAGAACAATTTTTAATAATTTTTACAACAATAATTTCATTTTACTTTGGAACGCAACACGAAAAGAAAAACACAGAAAATACGGAAAATAAAGAAGAAAAGGAGGAATAGTGCTATGTTAAATGTAAAACAAAGACAAATGAATTTGAGATTTTTAGGATACTATGGAGGAGCAATAGACGGTATTGTAGGAAATGGAACAATATCAGCGTATGAGCAATTTCAAAGAGATTATGGACTAACAGTAGATGGCATTTATGGTCCAAAAACAGATGCAAAACTAATTGAAGTAATAAAGGCAGAGCAAGTAAAATTAGGAGTTAATGCTGACGGAATAGCAGGAACTATAACAACAAATGCACGTGATAATCAAAATTTATCATGGAATGATATTAAATATTTTAAGAAATCTGAGTTCGCTTGTAAGTGTGGGTGTGGATTTGACAGTATAAACTTAAAATTAGTAAAAATATTAGACGAAATAAGGGAATACTTTGGACAACCTGTAACTGTAACAAGCGGATGCAGATGTGCTAATCACAATTCAAAGCAAAAAGGGTCTTCGCCTAATTCAAGACATATTTCAGGTAAAGCATCAGACATAAAAGTAAAGAATGTAGACAAATCAAGAGTACTTGCGAAATGCAAAGAATATGTTTCTAATGGTAGAGCAAGATACACATATACGAATAATACTAATATGGGAAATGCAGTACATATAGATATACAATAAAAAGGAGGGAATATATATGTCAACATATACTATACAAAGAGGAGATACATTAAGTGGAATAGCAAAAAGAAATAATACAGACGTAGACACATTATTACGTTTAAATCCATACATAACAAATCCTAATAAAATATACACTGGAAAATCTTTAACATTACCAGATCAACAAGTAGTGCAAACGCAAGCAAGTACACCAGCACCAGCTACGCCAATTCAAGCACCAACGCAGACAACGCAACAATTAGCAGAGGCATATGCAACACAAGCTACAGCTAATGCAGGAAATGATACACAAGCATTATTAGCCCAATATGAAAAGATTGCGGAACAACAAAAACAGGCATTGCAAAAACAACAAGAATTAACAACAAGCCAAATTAATGCACAAAAGGATAATGTATTACAAACATATAATGATAATGCGAGACAAGCATATATAAATTCTATGCTAGGGAAAAAATCAGTAGAACAACAATTGTCACAAGCAGGATTAAATACAAGTGGATTATTAGGAAGTGCCTATGCCAATGTAGAAAATGCTTATGGAAATAATTTAGCAAATTTACAGAAAAGCAGAGATACGTCAATAAATGATATTAATAAACAATTAAACGATGCTCAAATGCAATATGCTATACAAGAAAATAAACTATTAGCAGACATAGAAAATGCAAAACTAGAATTACAAAAATACGGTAATGAATTAGCATATCAAAAATATCAAGATGCATTAAATAATTATATGCAATTTGCTAATTATGATTATAATAAACAAATCGATGAGAGAGATTACAATTATCAGGTATCTAGAGATGCAGTAGCAGATAGCCAATGGCAAAAAGAGTATGATCTTCAAAAAAAAAACTTAACGTCAAGTAAGTCAAAGAGTAGTTCTTCAAGTTCAAAAAAGAATACAACAACAATTAGTGACATAGGATCCAATAGTTCAAAAGGCTCAACTATAACATATACACCTGATGAAATAATTGCAAATGTAAAAACAATACAAGGTACAGGAACAGGAAATAGTATAAAAGACGGAATTTCAGGTAAAACATTTAATTCATTAGATGATTTACTTGCTTATTATGGATATGCCTCTGTAGAATAGGAGTAATATATGAAAATAGTAAGAATTTCAGATATGACAGATAAAGAGAAGGAAAAATGGCAAAAACAAGTTGAAGATAGAAGAATAGAAAGAGAAAGAATTAAAGAAGAAGATACTAAAAGGGCTAATCAGTTATTTAATGAAGAATATGAAAAAAGAAAAAAACAAGAAAAAGAAGAAGATAACAAATTACCTACAGCAAGGAAGAGTACTTTTGATGGTATTAGTTACAAAGATTCCGCTAAAGAATTAATAAAGAAAGCTTCTCAAAAAAATAAAAGTAGTGTGAGATTAGCAACAACAGAAGAAACAAAAAATGCAAAAAAGTATGACGATTCTTTAATAAGTAAGACAGGATATGTAGCAAAAAATATAGGAGCAGGAGCGTTATCAGGAGTTACAGGTATAGGTCAAGCTTTTTTGACTCAAGTTGCGAATAATTTAAATAAAGGTAAAGAAGATAATGCAGGAGGAGTAATCAATAATCTTGCATCATATTTAATGGGTATACCTAATGTAAAAGATGTAAATAATTTATGGAATGAAAATAATGAAGTATTAAATAATGGTAACTTAAATATTTTTGATAAAGCAGTAGGAATAGGGAAAAATATATCATCTAATTTTTTAAATCAAATGCCATTAATGAGAGAAACAAATGCTTTAACAAGAATTGCAGGAAAAGTTTTACCAACAGCTTCATCTGAAAAAGTTCTTGATATAAATACTAAAATTTCACAACCATCAGAAAAATTAAAACAAGATTTAGCAAATGAAGCCCTATTATATGATAATGCAACTAATACAATAGCGCAGGTTGGACAAGTCACAGGGAATATGGCTCCTTCTATATTAGCAACAGCGATAACAAAAAATCCAGAGATAGGACTTACTGTAATGGGAGCGAGTGCAAAAGGACAATCAACACAAGAAGCACTACAAAAAGGAGCAGAGCTTGATGAAGCAGTAAAAATAGGCGATTCAAAGGCAATGATAGAAGTAGGAACAGAGCTCCTATTTGGTGGAATTAATATATTTGGAAAAGGTGCTTTAGACGATATTATAAAAAAGGGAATAGATAAAAAAGTTAAAAGCCAAGTCATGAATTATTTGGCAAAACAAGGAATGGGAATATCAGGAGAAATTGTAGAAGAATTAATTTCTGACGTATTAGATACAGCAATAGATAAAGGAACAGTAGATCCGAATGCTAGTTACTCAATAAAAGATTTTGGAGATACAGCGGTAACAACATTATTAAGTACATTAGTATTAAATACAATAGGAGGAGGCTATTCAAGAAATGCATATAATCAAAATATTGTAGATATGCAAGAATATGCATTAAGACAAAATGCAATTGATGAAATAAACAATAGTAACATTTCGCAAGATGATAAAAAGCAAATGCTAGAAGTGTTAAATCAAACAAAAAATGTAACTGAAGCGGATATTGAAGCAATAAAAAATACAATAAATGAAATAAACAAGACAGAAATAGAAAATAATAAATTAGATACAAATGTTAATTATAAAGACAATCAAGATAGAAGAAAAAAATATATGCAATATAAAAATGATAATACTTCTTATGACTCGACAATAATAGATGAAGTTTTAAATACTTCTCCAGCTAATCGTAATGGAAGGCGAACTGTAAAGCAATGGCTAAATATTGCAAAGGAAATTGGTACAAGAATAGCAGAAAAGAGTAATGCAGAAATAGAGGAAATCGCTTACAAAAGTTGGTTTAATGAAGAACCTAGTAAGAGTATTACACAATATGATAGCCAATCACATACAAAAGCGAATTTTCAAAGGTTTACTTCAGATGAGTGGATAAATAAAATATATGAAGGAGTAAATGAGGCAAGAGAGCAAAGAAAAACTATAATGCCTTTCGTAAGAAATGAAGATACGGTATATGTAGAAGATTATCAAGGAATGCAGGATTCAAAAAAAGTAGGTGGGTATTTCCCTGAAATAAATATTTCAACAACGGATATCTCTAAATATGGAATAAAAAACATAGATGATAAAATTGAAGTTACAAATAGAATACTAAATAACCTAAAAAATAAATATTTATCAACAGAACAACAAGCGAAACCAATAACAAATATAGATACTGGTATGCAAATTGAAATAAGACAAAGAGGAATAAGAGAAACTTTTGGGAAAGATGAATATTATAATAATTTGCCACGAGAAATGAAGAAAGCCAAAATTGCGACAATGGATAGTTTAGCAAAATTAATAAAATATGGAGAAGTAAGGGCAAAAGAAGCAGGGAATTACCACAACCCTAATAGTAAAGTAAGATATGCTTATTTAGAAGCTCCAATTAAAATAGACGGTGTAGAATATACGGTTAATATGGATATTAGGAAATCTCCAAATGGCGAAAATAGATTCTATATACATTCTTTAAATATGAATAAAAGTAGTTCGCCTAACTCACAAAGTGAGTTATTAATGGACGAATCTACTTCTACTAATAGTATATCACCTACAAATATAGATGTCAATACTCAAAAATATTCTATGCAAAAAAATGACAAATATTCAAAACAAAGACAACAAGCTCCTACAGCAAAAAATAATATGGAAAGTACTAGTATATGGACAGAACAACAAAGCAAAAAAATAGAAGAAAAGAACTACTTTGAAAAGTATAATGAGAATAAAAAGAAGATTTTAAAAAGAAGAGAAGACGAAATTAATAAATTAATCTCATATAGAAATGAAACTATAAGGAATATAGAAAATAAAATTGCAGAAAAAGAGAAAATATTAAATAGTAAAAAAAATAGAGATACTAAAGTCGCAAATACAATAAAAAGTCAAATAGAAAATCTAAAGTCTCAGAAGGTAAAGATAGACAATTTATATAACGAGAAAATTGATAATCTTAACAAGAAAATAAATAAAGAAAAAATAAATTACGAAACACGACAGTCTATGAGAAAAATAGCAAGAGAAAATCTAGAAGCGGAAATTGCACCTTTAATAGAAGATACTAGTAGCTTTAAAGATAAAAAGAATGGATTTTTATATAATAGAGAGACTGCACAGAGAAATATTGAAGATATAGTCAAAAATAAAGAATTAGCAAAGGCAATTAATGAAACTATTTTTGATCCAGTACAAAGACATCAGGCTGAAAAAACAAGAGAGATAAATAGGCTATCTAAAGTAATTAACGAGTTAGAATTAGATAAAACGCAAAAATATAATTATTTACCTGAGGGAGAAAGTAAAATAGTAAAAATAGATGAGGCAACTTTAGCACAATTATTGATAGAAAAAAAGATAACTAACACAGATTTAAAAAGTAAATATAATCTAACAGATTTGCAAATAAAGAAAATAAATAAGACAGCAGATACTTTTTCAGGAATATTAGATTATTTATACGATAAAATGAATGAAGAACAAATAAAATATGGATATTCTCCAATAGGAAAAATAGATAATTATTTTCCACATTTTTTTGAAAATAAAGCAGATACAACTTTAGGAAAGATAGCAAGCTATTTTGGGATAGATTTATCTAATCAAAATTTACCAACAGAAATTGCAGGAATAACGGATACTTTCAAGCCAGGTAAAACATGGAATGGTAATACATTGCAAAGAAAGACTAATAAAACAGATTATAATGCATTAAAAGCAATGGAAAGATACATACAAGGTGCTACAGATATTATATATACAACAGAAGACATACAGAAGGTGCGAGAACTTGAAAGAGAAATAAGGTATAAATATTCAGAAAAAGGTGTGCAA
This sequence comes from uncultured Clostridia bacterium, assembly GCA_947626025.1. GTDB lineage: Bacteria > Bacillota > Clostridia > TANB77 > CAG-508 > CAKPSH01. Next base: position 3,584 of record CANQQQ010000021.1, on the reverse strand, counting down.
GAATCAATTGATAAAATAATAAAGAATAAAGAATTATCCCAAGAAGAAAAAGATATGTCTTTAGAGGGAATATTTGAACATAATAAAAATGGATTGCCTAATTTTACTACTTGGCTAAATGATTATGGAAATAGCTTAGCAAATAAAAAGGCTTTTTCTGACAGAAATATGGAGCATAACATTGGAAGAAATATGTATTCTAGTATGTCGAAGATAGAAGGAAGAATAGCATCTAACACTATTGGAGGAAATCTAAGTGTATCATTAACTAACTTTGCTCCATTATTTCAGTCAATGGGAACAACAAAACCTAGTTATATGCTAACAGGTATGTTGCAAACAGTGAGCAATGATATAAAAGGATTGATAGGAAAAAAAGATATAAGTTTTGTAGACAATTCTACATTTTTAACAAATAGATTTGGAACTGATGCAATTGCTAAGAGAACTTTTTCACAGAAAATATCAGATATTGCTTCAATTCCAATGAATGCTATAGATTCTTTTACAGCAGAAAGTATAGTTAGGGCAAAATATTTGGAAAATATAGATAAAGGAATGACAGAAGAAAAAGCATTAGATAATGCAGATAAATATGCAGGAAGATTAATGGCAGATAGAAGTAAAGGTGCACAGCCGATATTTTTTAATGCAAAAAATCCGATATCTAAGCTAGTAACAATGTTTCAAGTAGAACCTAATAATATTGTTAGCAATTACTTTAAGGATATGCCTAGAAATTCATCAAGTAAATCACAATTAACGTATCAATATGCTAAATTAGTAGGTGCTTCTTACGCATTTAATACTATTGTAATGGCAATCAGAGGAGGCAATGAAGTTTTGCCTGATCCTGTTAGATGGGTATCATATTTAATAAAATTAATTACTGGCGATGATGATGAAAAAGAAAAAGCAAAAGAAGATTTATCTGAATCTATTATAGGAAATATTCCATTTTTAAGTAATTTAGCTGGACTATTTGGTATGGAAGATATAGGAAGAGTTCCAATTTCTAATGCTTTTCCAGACTTATCTATAATTAACAAGCTATCAGATAAAGAAGTAAGTGATGAATATAAGAAAGAGCAACTAATAAAAGAGTTTATGAAACCTTTTCTATATTTAGGATTACCAACAGGAGGAGCACAGATTAAGAAAACAATTGAAGGAATATCAAGTGTAATTGAAGGTGGAAGCTATAAAACAGATAAAAATGGAAATAAACTGTTGCAATTTCCAGTAGAAAATCCAAATATAGGTGACTATATAAAAGCAGGAGTTTTTGGTAAATATTCGTTACCTACTTCCAAAGAATATGCTGAGAGAGGATACAAATCTTTAAATGCTAAACAAACAAAAATATACAATGAAGGGAATATACCTTATAATGAATTAACTAAATATATTGATGCAGATTTAAAAAAGAATGAAGAAAAAATACAATATATTAATCAACAGAAATGGACAGAAAAACAAAAATGGGCAATATATACCAATGATATATTCAGTAATACAGAAAGAAAAGAAGGAGGTTCTCAGCTTTCGGATGCAGAATATATCACGTCTCATGGAGTATCAAAAAATGAATATATTGAAAGCTATAATAAAGCTCAAAATAATAATATAGATATGCCTACTAAAGAAGAATATGAAGAAATAAAGAATGCAGGATTGTCATTAGAAAAATATGTCGACTATAAAAGCAAAATAGCAAGATTAAAAAAAGATAGTGATAAAATAAACGTATTAATAAATTCAAATTATTCAAATAAAGAAAAGCAAGCATTATACGAGAACTATATTAAAGGTGTAAATGACTCAAAATATGATATAATAAAATCTACTGGATTAAATATAGATAGTTATTTGCAATATAAATTAGCAGAAAGTAATGGAGAATTTAAAGCTGATACAACGGATAATGGAACAGTAAAAGGGAAAAATATATCAGGAAGTGCAAAAGAGAAGAGAATTAATTATATTAATTCAATAAAAGGTGCTACGTATACACAAAAATTGATTTTAATGTCCTTAGAGTATAAGCCTACAACTAAATCCGATAGAGAGCAAGTAATAAATTACATTAAAACACTACCTAACAAAACTGAAAAAGAAAAACTTAATTTATTGAGCAATTTTAGTTGGATTACAATTTATAAAAATGGAGAGATAGAGTATTAATGAGTTAATACAAATATGGGAGAGACATATTATAAAAGCATATAAAAAAATTATATTCGACTGCTTTGGGCAAACAAACTAATTTATAATAGGGCTAGTACAAAAAAACTAGCCTTTTTATCAATTATAAATTACGATTAGTCTTGATTTCAGAAATATCAAGTCGTACTTTTAGTACCAAATGAACCCTCGCAACCAAATAAAGTAAAAAAGACTAGGAAATTGTTCGCTATTCCTAGTCTTTTTTTGTACATAAATTACTTGACCTATTAAGCAATTGCCATAATTATAATAGCACATATTATAGCATAAGTCAAATTTAATTTTTGTATACATTGCATAGTATGTGCTTCATTAAAATTAACAAGTAATATTTTTTTGCAGATTAGTATATATTTTTTGACAAAAAATACAGAAAATGATATATTGAGTAAGCCTTTCTCAAGGTAGAAAGGAGGTGCACTTTACATGAAGGACTGGTTTACCGTGTTAAAGCTTATTTTACTTTATCTAATTATAAAGTTAATAAGTGAATAACATAGAAAAAAGACTAGGAAATTGTTGGTTGTTCCTAGTCTTTTTATTGTGTTCTTTACATTACTAAACTGGTTATTTAGTAACTATATAATAGCACATATTTTAATATATGTCAAATTTAATTTTTTCATACATTGTATAAAATTTTATAGTGATATTTATTAAACAGATAAAAGACATCGAAGAAATACTTACAATATAATGTCATAGACTCCAGAAAATTTCGTAATGCAAAATTTTTAAAAACGTTTGATACTATTATTTCCGTAAGAAGATAGGATTTTTTAACATATATGTAACGAAAAAGATAAGAAAATTTAATATAAAAAAGCAAAACAATAGAAATTGAATTTCCGCAATGCCATAAAAGAATATTTGAAAATTGTCAAAATTTGTCGTATTGAAATACAATATAAAATAGTTTAACATTAAATTGTAATGACAAACTGAGAATAAGAAAAAATATAATGTAGGGGCGGTCAGAGCGAGGAAAAGAATATAAAACAAAATGTATTTTGTTTTGGATTCTTTTACATGTAGGGGCAGGCCATTGGCCGCCCGCAAAAAGAAAAACACATCGGCTCGCCCGCTGAAAAAGCAAATTTATTTGTTTTTTTATTATATTCGAGCAGTGTTTGGAAATTCTGCGGTGTAGGGGCAGGCCATTGGCCGCCCACAAAAAGAAAAACGCATTGCTCGCCCGCCAAAAAAATTTCGAATTTTATTATTATAATAAAAGAAAGGAATACGAGAAATGAAAAACGCTAGAACCGTTGATATTGTAACACACACACACACACACACACACACACACACACAATATTCCTTAAAGGATTTAAAAATAGAATAGTTTAATAGGGACA
>CANQQQ010000020.1 GCA_947626025.1 uncultured Clostridia bacterium | reverse complement strand
TAGAGGCTTTTAAATAATATTATTTAACTTTTAAAATCAATAAATGTTAAAATACTTTAAAGACTCAAAATCTGTTGCCAGCAATGGCGTGTGGGTTCGAGTCCCACCAGCGGCACCATGAATAAAAACATAGCAAGGCTATGTTTTTTTTTATTACTTTAACAGGTGGGCTCGAAAAGGAGGCTGTCAAGTTTTGCGTCGGTTAAAGACGACGCGAAACTTAGACAAAAATAGTCCGGTGGACTATTTTTCCGACGCGGCCCTCAGGGGAGTCCCACCAGCGGCACCATAAGCAATTTTCGTCGAACTTTTTGAAAGCCTTGATATAACTTAGTTACAAGATTAAAAAAATTTGATGAACACAAAAATCTTATTCCAACTCTTAAGAGTTGGACTTTTTTTGACTAAAACTATTGAAAAAAGGAGGTTTTTGTGATATTATGTTACATATTATTAAAAAAGAAATCAATATGAGTGATGAATTACACTCTAAAATCAAGTGGGCGTGTCGTATAAACTCCATTAAACAACAACCCGAAATCATTAACGGGTGTTTAAGAATAATTGAACATACCAACATAGCGTATGTAGAGCCCCACAGAGTAATCATAAATAACAAATTATTGTTATTCTTTAATGAACATGATTACTTCTATGTAACAAATTTAGGGACAAAATATCCAATGTCCAAGTTACAAGAATACATATCATAGGAGAAAACGACAAAGTATTTTAGAGATTTTAAAAAATTATATCGTATTGGTTTATTTGTGGTATTAAAAATAATTTATATAAAATCTCTAAAGTGCTAGTAGCTATAACCTATGCTATGTGGCACTTTTTTAGTTGCCTTTCTATTCATAATTTGGAAGGAGGAAATTTAGAAATGAATGAAGAAAGGAAAAAAGCAGGAATTTATATTCGAGTAAGTACAGAAGATCAAGCTAGGGAACGGATTTAGTTTAGGAGAACAGGAGGAGAAACTAAAGGGACTTTGTAAATACAAAGATTATGAGATATTTAAGATTTACAAGGATGCAGGAATATCGGCAAAAGATATGGAACACAGACCAGCATTTCAAGAGATGTTATCAGATATGAGAGCAGGAAAAATCAATTACATTGTAGCTTATAAACTAGATAGGGTTACAAGGTCTGTAAGAGATTTAGAAGTGTTAATATCAGACCTAGAAAAGCATAATTGTTATCTCGTTTGTGATAGAGATGATGTAAATACAAGCACAGCTAATGGAAGATTTTTTGTGCGTATGCTAACAGTCTTATCACAACTAGAAATTGAAATAGTATCAGAAAGAACAAAATTTGGTTTAACAGGAGTAATAAAACCTGGTCATATACCTAATAGATGTCCTCTTGGTTACAAAAGAGAAGGTAAAAAATGATAATTGATGAAACAACAAAAGATTTAGTATTAAGAATATTTAATATGTATCTTGAGGGTAAAAGTTATCAAACAATAGCAAATATTTTAAATGAAGAACAAGTACCTACATCTACAAAAGCAAAATGGAAAGATTCTACAATAGAAAAAATGATAAACAATAAAATATATATGGGAGATTATGGAAGATTTAAAAGAGTAGGCAAAGAACAAGGAAAAGAGCCTGTTGTTTATAGAAATGTGGTAGAGCCAATTATTTCACGAGAACAGTTTTACGAAGTGCAAGTCCAAAAAGAGAAAAATCAAAGAGCATTTTGTAGAGATAGAGTATATATTTTTATGCAAAAAATTATATGCCCAAAATGTGGGAAGATAATGACTTGTAAAGGTGCAGGTGGTAAAAAGAAGAAATATATGTATTACCATTGCACAGAATGTAAGCTATATTATAGAGAGGACTTAATAGAACAAGTAACAATGCCACTTATTATGAATTTAATAGAATATGATATGACAGTAAAGCAATACTTCTTCCCTGTTTTAGCAGATAAGAAAGAAAAAAATACAGAAAAATTAGATAAAGAAATCGCAAACTTGAAAAATCAAAAAAATAGAATTAAAGAAGCATATATAAAAGGAATTGTAGAAGTAAATGATTTTTCGGAAGATTATAGAGTTATTGAAGAAAAATTAAACTTGTTAGAAGAAAAAAGAATACAATCAATAGACTTAAATAAACAAACTTTTTCTCCACAGCAAATAATGGCAGATAGAGATGTAGAAAAAGAAAAACTAATTCGTTCTAACAAATTTCAAGACATGTTAATGAATAGTTGGAACAATAAAACCAAAGAAGAAAAACAAGAATTTATTTCAAAATTTATAGAGAACATTACTATTGAAAAAGATGAAAAAGGTTATTATAACTTAGTAAATATAAAATTTAGAAGTAATTTTCTGGAGCAAATTTGTAAAATTATTAACTATGGAATGTTTGATTTTGCATTTCCTTGCACAAAAGGAAAAGAACAAACAACAATTAGTACAACCATACAAATGGACAAAAAAGAACTAGAAGAATATATGAAAAGATTAAATGATTATTATGAAGTTTCTTACTATGAATTAGATAGATTAGATGAACCTAAAAAAGGTTATCAAAAGAAATATTATTCAATAGATGAAACAAATAAAAATGGAGAAAAACTTTTCAAAATTCTAAATGAAAAAGTAAAAAAGTCAGGCTTAAATAAATCAGAGTTTTTTAGAAAAATAATTTTAGACTATCAATTAAAAGAAAAGCCAGACGAAAAATTTTATGAGATACTTTCACAACTTCGAGGTATGGCAATAAACTTAAATCAAATGGCAAGAACTTATAATAAATATCAAGGTTATATGAGAGAAGATAAAATCAATCCCCTATTGAATCAAATACAAAATTTCGTATTAGCATTACAAGAAGTTTATCTAATACCACAAAAAGAAAAAAATGTTAGTGGGTGGTAAAAATTATGGCAGTAACAAAAATATGGAAAGTAAAAGATAGATTAGATACTACAATAGATTATGCAGTAAATGGAGAAAAAACGGAAGAAAGATTATATGTATCAGGTATAAATTTTATGCCTGATGCATCATACCAAGAAATGATAAATGTGAAGAAACAATTTTTTAAGACAACAGGAATACAATGCTTTCATGCAGTACAATCTTTTGTGGCTGGAGAAGTAACACCTAAAGAAGCACACGAAATTGGAATAAAACTTGCCCAAGGATTATGGGGAGATAAATTTCAAGTAGTAGTTACAACACATTTAAACACAGATAATCTGCATAATCATTTTGTAATAAATTCTGTTTCATTTGTAGATGGAAAAAGATTTTGCAATACTAAAAAAGATTATGCTACTATGAGAAAAATATCAGACAAACTTTGTGGAGAATATGGATTAAATATATTAAAGCAAGATAAACAAGAAGAAAAATATAATAAGTATGAAGCAAGCAGTTTATATAAGGAACTTATGAAAGATTCTATTGATTATGCAATATCAAATGCAAAAGATTATGATGAATTTATAAAAATACTTCAAGATTTAGGTTATATTATTACAGACAGAAATAATACTTTATCTATAAGACGTGAGCCATACAAAAGAAATACAAGAATTGAAAGACAATTTGGAAATAATTACTCAAAAGAAAAAATATTTAAAAGAATATTAGAAACGCAAATCATATTTCCTTATTTACCTAATCCTATGTTACTAATAACTAGAACTTGTGAAAATTATAATAAGCAAAAAAAAGACATTATCAAAAGAAAGGCTCTATTGCCTACCTTATATACCAATATGAGAAACTATTTGGTATCAATACAGAAAGTGCTTTAAAATCGAATATAACGAAGATGACACCTGAATTAGTAGCAGAGATTAAGAAAATGGATGAATATTCTAACCAAGCAATATTTTTAACAAAAAATAATATAAAAACAGAACAAGAATTACTAGATTTTGAAAAATCTGCTTATGAAAAAATAAATCCATTAAAAAGCAAACGAGAAAACCTTTGGAAAAGGCATAAAAGAGCCAAAACAAATGAAGAAAAGCAAGCAATAGAAAATGAAATTATAGAAAATTCAAAGCAAATTACACCCATTGCAAAAGAAATCAAGTATTGTAATAATATAATGCAAAGAATGGAAAAAATAAAACAATATCAATTACACGAACAGATAGAACAAGAAAAAGCACAATTAGATAAACAAGAAAAAATCAAGAAAAACAAATATAGAGCAAGGTAGAGTAATCTATCTTGTTTTTCTGATTTTTATTGAAAAAATTGTAAATTTGTGATAATATATGGAAAGAAAAGTAGATAGGAAAATGAAACTTTTCATGAAAATATACTTATTATATAAGGAGGAACATGGATAGAATACTTGATATTGAAAACGACAAAAGAAACGAAAATATAGAAGTAAACACTTTTATGAAAGAATTAGAAAATGCTTTAAAAACTAATAATTTTGAAAATTCAAAAGGCATATACACAACAATATATGATGAAGTGTTAAATGAGATAAATTTAGCAACAAAATACAAAAGTAAATTAAACAGTATTATAAAAGAATGTATGAAAAATGAATCTTATGAAAATGATTTTTGGTATATTAACTATGATAAATCTAAAAACACATTTTCTATGGATTTATATAGCAATGGAAAGTGTCAAAAATTTCCAATAACTATGCAAGATATAAAAGATTACAACTATAAAGTTGGTATGACATATTGGGCATTTGAAGATGGACATATGTTAGAAGAAGATGCTATAAAAGACAGTATCAAAATAGATGTAGATTCTGCCCTAGCAGATTTAGAACGAAATAATAAAAAAAGGTGAGAAATATATGAATAAAGAGGGGGTTGAAAAGGTAATTAATGAGTTAATAAATATAGAGCCAAATAAAATAAAAAAACACACAGTTATTATAAACGATGATAAGCCATTATTTGATAAAAAAGATTTTGATACTATTGAAGGAAAACCACAGTATTTTGAATTAGATAGTAAAGGAAGAAGCAATGGTGCTATTGCTCTTATTAGTAAAAATACATTGCCTTTAATTACAAAGAAAAAGTTAAAGTACCCTGAACCTAGTAATTGGAATAAAGCTTTTGAAAATAAAAAGCTTTTTGAAAAATGCCATATAATTGCATATAGCTTATCGGCAAAACTTGCTAATCCAAATAATATTTTCATAGGAACAGTAAAATTAAATAAAAGTTATATGAAAAAAGTTGAAAATGAAGTAAGAAAATACATTAATGATAAATCAGCAAAAATATTATATAGAGTTACTGCTAAATACAAAGATACTAATAAAATTCCAATAGGAGTATTAATAGAGGCACAATCTATAGATGATAATTACAGTATTTGTAGATTTTGTTATAATATTCAAAAAGGTAAAAAATTTAGATACAGTGATGGAATGACAGTTGGAGAAAAACAAATTTGGTCAAAAGTAGTTCAAACAGTAGCAAATAAAATTGCAAGAAAAAATAATAGAAAAAATGGATATACAAATTACACTATAAATATTAAAACCAAAATATTTCATTTATATGATAATGACTGCAAACAGTTAGAAAATGCTGAACCTAAAAATATACAAGAAACAACTGCAACAGAAAAAGATTTATTAGCAGTGGGATTAAAATGTTGCAAAAATTGTGTAAAAGATAATTAAAATATGATAAATATGGAAGATAATTTTAAAATTAGTAAATATATAAATGATAGGTAGGAAAAATGTGAAATTTACAGAACAAGATTTAGAAAATTATGCTCAACCACTTAGTGATACTGAAATTGAAAAATGTAAAAATGCAATCAGAATGGTAAGAGATGCGATGAAAGATAGTGGTTTTTTAGATAATTCAAATGATATTGAAAATTTAATTGAGGGAACATATGCTTTTGGGACTATTTTAAGAAATAAAAGCAATAATAGAAAAGTAAAATTGTTTTTACAAGGTTCATTTGCTAATAATACTAATGTAAGACAAGAGAGTGATGTTGATATAGCAATAATTTTAGAATCAACATTTACTTCAAAATACCGATTAGGTGCAACCTCATCTAATTATGGACATACAGACTCCACAGATTCTCTATATACTTTTAAAGACGATGTACAAAAAGCATTACAATATAAATTTGGAAATGATGTTAAAAGAAAAGACAAATCAATAAAAATTAATGGTAATACATATAGAGTAGATACTGATACAGTGCCATCTATGAGATATAGAGATTATTCAAATGATTATAGTGATTTAGATGGTAATTATGTAGAAGGAATAGTCATTTATCCAGATAGTGGAGGTACAATAGTAAATTATCCAGAATTACATATAAAAAATGGCAGAACGAAAAACAACTCAACTAATTATAAATTTAAAAAAATGGTAAGAATAATGAAAAAAATAAGATATATTATGCAGGATAATGGTTATTATAGTTCTAATAAAGTGTCTTCTTTTGGATTAGAGTCATTGCTATGGAATATACCAGATAGTATTTTTGCAAAATATACTTCATATAGATTTGTTTTTGATGAATTAATTAAATATGCAGAAAAAGAAAATATTAGCAATTTTAAAGAAGCAAATGGAATAAAAGACCTATTCCCTGATCAACAAACATTGAATGATTATAAAGAATTTATATCTGATATTAATAATTTTTTTGAATATGATATTTAAGGAGTACTGCAATGGAAGATAGATATAAAAAATATGTGGAATATATATGTGGTATATCAATAATAGTATTTGTAATATTAAAATGGATATTTAAAGAAATAGAATTTCTAGATGCACTATCTTATTCAACAACAATTACCTCTATTATAATAGCTTTGTATGTAGCATTTTTTTGGAAAATAAATCCTTTTGAAAATGTTCCAAAATTAAAGAAAGAATATTATGGAAAACTAATTTCTACATATGATAACAAAGAACGTAATATAAAGATTTTTGTTAAACAGAATTTATTTGAAACAAAAATAATTTTCGAGTCGGGAGAAAGTTCAAGTAAATCTATAACTGCTAATTTTTATGATGAATATGGAACTACAATGCTTTCTTTTGGTTATATAAATAATCCTAAAGCTATATACAAAGATAGAAGTCCTATTCATTATGGAATGTGTATATTAGAAATAAAGGATAAAGAACATCTAGAAGGGCAATATTTTACAGATAGATGTACTAGAGGTGATATAATATTGCAAAGTAAGAAAGTCAAAAACTTTTTAGAAAAAGTGTTAATAACTAAATAATAGATCTTATGATAGTTAAGTTAAAAAATTGAATAATAATATTAATATAGGAGGGATATACAATAATGAAACAAAAATTGGAATTAAATATGCTTATAACTGAAGCAAAGAAATTTTGTGAAATAGAAGCAAAAAAGAACCATATTCAATTATGGGGAACTACAGATGGAAAAGCAGTAGGTACATATGTAGAACATAAATTCAAACAGTATTTAAAAGAAAAATATGAGTTCACTATAGGAAATTCTGCATCAGGAATAGATTTACCAGATTATGATATAAATACTGATATTAAAGTAACATCAATAAAACAGCCTCAATCTTCTTGTCCATACAAAGATTCTAAGCAAAAAATATTCGGTCTCGGCTATAATTTATTAGTATTTGTATATGACAAAGTAGACTCTGAAAATGAGTGTAAATTGCATTTTATAAATTGTACTTTTATAAATGCAGATAGAACCGCGGATTATACTACAACAAAGAGAATTAATGAGATGATAAATGATGGAGCTAATAAAGAAGATTTAATGGGATATTTTATAGATAGAGCAATTCCAGGAGATGAAATTACATTATCTAATTTAGCTGATTTAGTTATAGAAAATACTCCAAATCAAGGATATTTAACAATTTCTAATGCTTTACAATGGAGATTGCAATATGCAAGAGTTATTTCTTTAAATAATGAGATAGAGGGTGTTATTAATGTTAATTTTTAATAAATTAGAATATGGAGATTATCAAACACCTTTAAATTTCTGCGAAAAAGTAGTGAATATTATTCAAAAAGAAGTAAATCCAAGCATTATATTAGAGCCAACTTTTGGAATTGGAAATTTTATTAAGGCAACTAATCAGAAATTTGATAGAGTAAAAAAAATATATGGAATTGAAATTAATAAAGAATATTTTGAAAAAGTACAAGATATAACAAGTAAATTTATTGGATATAACGAAAATATATTTGAATTTAATCATAAGAATATAATCAATAACATAGACAAAAATGACGAATTACTAATTATTGGAAATCCACCATGGATTACTAATTCGCAATTGATGATGAAAGAACTAGCAAATCTTCCTAAAAAGAATAATTTTAAGAAATTAAAAGGATTTGAGTCAATTACAGGAGCAAGTAATTTCGATATTTGTGAATATATTATACTTGATTTATTAAATCAATACAGTGATATAAATGCAAGTATAGCAATGTTATGTAAGACATCAGTTGTTACCAATATTATTAAGGAAATAAATAAATATAAATTTAAAATTTCAAATATAAAAATGTATTTATTTGATGCTAAAAAAGTATTTGGCGTAAATTGTGAAGCTTGCTTATTTTTTGCAAAAATTGATAATATATGTGAAAAAACAGTTGATGTATACAATATAGAAAATCCTAATGATTTAATATATAAATTTGGGTGGAAGCAAAATAAGTTTTATTCTAACTTTGAGATGATTGATAGTAATGTTGATGGTAAATTTCCTATTGAATGGAGACAAGGTATAAAACATGATTGTTCTAAAATAATGGAATTAAGGCTAATTAATAATAAATATTTTAATGGTTTAAAGGAAGAAGTTGAAGTTGAATCTAATTTAGTGTATCCATTATTAAAGAGTAGTGATTTAAAAAAGAATTATATTGATAAGAGTGATAAATTTGTAATTGTCACTCAAAACAAAGTAAAACAAGATACAACGTATATAGCAGAAGATAGTCCTAAATTATGGAATTACTTAAATAAGAATAAAGAGAAGTTAGATTCTAGGAAATCATCCATATATAATAATGCTCCAGCTTTTTCAATATTTGGAATTGGGGATTATTCATTTTATAAATACAAGGTAGCAATATCAGGATTTTATAAAAAACCTAACTTTGTTGTATTATCTTCAAATGAAAAATCAATTATGCTAGATGATACTTGTTATTTTATTGGATTTGAAAAAGAGAAAGATGCTATAATAACAATGACTTTATTAAATTCTCAAAAAGTTCAAGATTTTCTATATTCAATAGCATTTTTGGATAAGAAAAGACCATACACTAAAGAGGTTCTAATGAGGATAGATTTACCTAAAATTATTGAAGACACTAATTTTTGTACTTTTCAAAGTATGTTGAATCAATATAATATAGAAAAAACTATAACAGAAGATGATTACAGAGAATATAAAAATATTTTTATAAATTAGGAACAATTAAGCTTCATCTAATGACATATAAGATTTTTAAATTTAATTCTTGTAATTTTAATCATTTTATGTTACATTAAATATAGTCAAAAGACAAGTTTGTGGGAGTAATTCTTGCAAACTGTTGATATAACTATAATTAAGAGTTGAAATAGATATTTTTTTGCCCTATTGATTTCGCAAACGTGTCTAGTTAGAGCACCATGAATAAAAACATAGCAAGGCTATGTTTTTTCTTATTACTTAACAGGTGGGCTCGAAAAGGAGGCTGGCAAGTTTTGCGTCGGTTAACGACGACGCGAAACTTAGACAAAAATAGTCCAGTGGACTATTTTTCCGACGCGACCCTCAGGGGAGTCCCACCAGCGGCACCATAAGTGCGAATTTAACAATTCGCAGTGAATAATGAATAGTGAAGAGTGAATAATTAATAATTGTAAATAGAATATAATAGTACTTATGTACTATTAACTATTAATTATTCATTATTAATTATTCATTATTCACTAAAATTATAGAACAAACCTTTTTATATAGCTTTTAGTCAACGTTATAAGCAATATTTATTGACCAATGAATAGACTAATAGTATAACACATTTTTTATAAATATACTTTTTGGCATCAAGCTAAGGAGAAATTTTTAAGGAATTGATTTATACTTAAAAGAGGGGATCTCAAAATTGAATGCCTCTTTCAGTGTCCCTACATAAACTTTTTTTGATTCCTTGCTACAGTTAATATCCTGACTTAACTTCAGCATCTCTTCCACAAAATCCATCACAATAAACATGTACGACAGAAACCGTTCGCAGTTCGTATTTATGATCCAATTCATACTTACTCTCAGGTATACTGTGGCTTAAATTAAACACAAATATATTATATATATTTTATGTTAATTGTCAAAAAGATTTTATTCAATACACTTGAAAGTTTATATCTTTTTTATTAAAGTAAAAACAGTAAATTGATTGATGTTTGTATCAATCGTTAAGAGAGCCAATGACGAGTTGTAAATATCTACGTCGTTGGCACAAGTCTGGGCTTTTATGGGATTTTATAGCCCTATAAAGACATCTTTTTTATATAATGTTAAAGCTTATTTGAATTTATTGAAAGAAATAGATAATGAAAAAATATTGTTTGACAAAATTAAATAATCTATGTATAATAAATACAGGAAATGACAATTCCACAAACGTGGTTTTGCTAAGATATAGTTTTAATAAACCATTAGCTCGGCACAAGCAGAATGGTTTATTTTTTATTTATGTAGTTGCTTATCAACCCAGTTCTTATAAAGAACTGTAGCCAAGGCAACGTTTAATGTTAAAGATAACATAAAGGATATTATAAAAAATAGTATCACTTTAACCATAAACATCACCACCTCTCCTACGATAATTCGTATAATTAGTGGCAAAACCACATCTGCTTATCATCATTTCCTATGTCAGATAGTATAACATATGTTTTACAATAAAGCAATAAAAAGCAAACATTTTTTTGCAAAAATTATATAAAGTTACTCCCGTATCACATATAGGGAGTGTCATGGCTTTCGCTTTGCCACTCTCCCATATATATTGATTTTAGTTATATATGCCTTATAGTAATGAAAATTTAATCTCATATTATTTAATTAAGACTAAAATAGTTGGAGATGTTGTAAATCTATAGAAAATTTAGTATAATTAGTAAGTTATTGTTATGTTTAAAATTATAATAAATAAGAATTAAAAATAGAAGGAAGGGATGTTTAATATTGAATAGTACTCAATTAGTAAAGTATATAACATATATGACTCAAAATGGTGATTATGTTGCTGGACACTCCATTTTCAAAGGTAGAGATGTTACTGCAAATCAAATATTAACAGATGGTTTAATTATTCATGATGCATCTAGAGGTATTCCTTCTACTGCTCGTAGATTTGAATTGAAATTTGAAGATAATTTAATGAGTCTTAAAGATTTGTCTAATGTATCGGAAAAAGAAGTGGTAATTATATCAATTCCAAACGAATTACTAAAAACTTATGATTCAAGATATTTTGAATCATGTGATAGTTCATCTATTATACTTGAAGATATGGGACAATATTCTAGTCTTTATAGAGGCGTTTATGGTAATCCAACTGGAATGGTAAAATTGCCCTCTATATACATATTAGGGTATATAAATGCGCAAAAAGATATATTTATATATAATTCTAATTATGCTTTTGCTTCTAATAAAAGAGCGATAAACGTATCTAATTTAAAACCAATTCTTGAAAGAAAATATGAAAAAATATTGGGATTAAGAAAAAACGGTGATAGCGTAAATACTAGAACAAGAGATTTCGAAAGATAATTATATTGATAAATTTATTTTTTACATACCACATAACTATTGATTTATCAGTAGTTGTTAAAATTCCTATAAGAACACCAAAACCAATGACGTATCTGCTCGAACTAATAGAAAAGGATATATAAATACTATTCTGAAAAAGAATGGTATTTTTTTACTTTATTTTCAGTATGTATCATATTATCCCCTCAAGTTCTGTAACGTTGGTCTAAACTCATAGGGGGTAGAAATATTGACAAAGGTCAAATTCCTATGCTACGAAGCAATGTCAAAGGAAGGAAAAAAGATGAGCAACGAATTAGCATATTCTATTCACTTAGGTAGTGATAAAAATAAACCAGCAAAATCAAAAGTATTTACAAAAGAGTCATTGACACAAATACAAGATAAAATGAGAGAAAGTTGTATAAAATCATATAACAAAGTTTATTGAGAAAATTCATTATTAAAGCAAAAGAAAAAAGGCAGAAATCGAGATATAGACATTAAGAATATGGGTGATTATAGAGAAATAAAGAAACAATTAAAACAAAAGGAGCAAAAACTATTTGAGGCTAATAAACAAACAAAATCACTTGATAATGCAAGTAAAGAAGTTATTCAATTATTAGATAAATTGAAACCTATGCCATTTAATAAAAATAATAGTCAAATTTCAAACGAGAATATAACAAAATTATATTGAAGATGTATCAAAAGTTACTCAAACAGTTAGAAGTGTAAATGACTTAAATATGGCAATTAAAGATTTTAACACTCTTCTTTTGAAATAGAAAAAGAAAACCGTTCATTAAAATACCAATTAGAACAAAAAGATGATGAAATAGACAAACTAAAAAACAAAATATCTTTAAAGATAAGATTATAGGGAAATTACAAACTGAAAAAGCAAAACTAAAACAAGAATTACAAAAATTCAAAGGCTTTTGACATAATATTATGAGACATTTCCACAAAAGAATTTGTTATGATAAAGATAATAACTATAAAATTGTTAGTGATGACTTATATAAAAATGGTATTTTTGATGGCAATGATAATGAAATTGCCAATAATATTTATAGAAAAGTAACTATACTAGATGAGAATAAAATAAATATTCTTACATGTTAAATTAGCATTTCCTGTCTCTATAACACCAATATATACCATTTTGAATTTTGTTTTATTGACATATTGCTCTTGAGTTAAATTATTTTATATCTATACCCTTTAGTATTAAGACCTACTAATTCCATAGAAGTCATATTTTGTCCCTCCTTCTATTTATATTCCTTAATAATTTAAAAATTATTCATATATAAATTATAAAGTTAAAACATAAATAACTTAATACCACTAAAACTTATTAAGATATAGCTTAATAAAGTTCTGGATAAGTTGTCAAAAAATATTGTAAAATGTAAATGTTTATGATAATATATTAAATAAATAATATTATTATCTTAAAATGGAGGTTAAATTATGCCATTAATTAAATGTAACAAGTGCAATAATAAATATCCAAACCAATTGGAGGAGTGTCCTTTTTGTAAAAAAGATATTATTGCATTAAAAACAAGTAATAAAAAGATACTGTTTTCAATAATTATATTGGTATTATTACTAATTTCATTTTTTGTAAATAAATATTACGACACAAGATGTTATTATGAAGGTTGTTATGAAACTAGAAAAGATATGTATTGCCCTAAACATACAAAAGAATTTGAACAGACTCTTGAATTATTAAATGATTATAAAGAATCATTATCAAAACCTTCAAAATCTGATTTAAAGTTAACAAATGTGAGTTTAAGTAAAGGAAGTAGTTATAGCAATTATTATTATGCATCTGGAAGTTTAACAAATTGTTCTTCAAAGACAGTCAAATATGTTAAAGTCAAAGTATTATTCAAGAACTCATATGGAACAACTGTAGATACTGACTGGACTTATGCAGTTAGTTCTGAAGGATTAGCACCGAATGAAACTATAAAATGGGAATGCTTTGTAAAAAAAGACTATAGTATTTCAAAAGTTAGTGCTGAAGTAATAGATTTTAGCTATTAAAGGAGAAAAACATGGAATATAATAATTTGTTTGTAGAAAAGAAAATTAACAAAAAAATAATAATTACAATTTTCTTTTATATACTTATTTTAGTAATTGTATTAGCAGGAATTATAAAATTTAATTGTACTTCTGACGGAAAATTTAATTTTGAGATAAAAAAATGTATTGATTTCTCAAGAGGAATTGGAATATATAATAAATGGTTAATTGATTTTGATAATAAACCAATTAAGCTTCTAACTGAAAAAAATTGTATTAATGGTATTTATATTTTTAGAATTATTTATTATTTTATAATCCTAACTTGCTTAATATATTTGCCAATCTTATCAAAAGATCTTAAAAAAAGATTTTATAATAAAAATAATTTAGCTATAACAAAAAACAATTTATATGGAACAAGATTTTATTTATTTAAAACTAGAGAATTTAATATAAAATTAAAAGATATAAAGCAAATAATTATAAAGAAAAATAAATTCAAAAGTTTCTTTGGAAAAGAAAAATTAATATTAGTTACAGAGAGTGAAATTATAAAAGTATATTTTATAAAAGATATTAATAATGTCTATGATAATATTAATGTCTTAGCAAAACAGAATAATGCTATATATGATACAGACGCATATAAAAAACTAAAAAAGGAATCTTTAAAGAATGTTTTATTAAATTTAAAGAAAGTAGTAATTAAAGTAATAGGATTTCTTAATCTTAAAGAATTATTTAATAATAAATCTGATTTAGAAATAAAATTAGATAAAATTAAGGAGTTAAAGGATTCCAACCAAATAACTGATGAAGAATATTTGCAATTACGTGAAAAGATAATAAATGAAAATTCAAAATAGGAGGAATTAAATATGTTTTGTAAAAAATGTGGAAAAGAAATTGATGATAATGCAAAATTTTGTATGCATTGTGGAAATTCAATAAATGAAGAAACAAAAAATGAAGATGCAAAAAACGATAAAGTTAATAAAATATTGGAAGATATAAATAAAGAAACAAAAAATAAGTCTAACAAAAAAGGATTAAAGCTATTAATAATTTCAATTATAGTATTAGCAATTATTATAGCAATAGTAATGTTTGCCATAAATTCAGGAGTGAATTTAAAAAGTGCATATAATAAAGTTTTAGACCAAAATAGTTCTTATTCTAAATATATGACTTTAGCATCAGATAATTCGTATATTGAGATTGATACTAATCCTAGCGATAAAGACGATTATTATTCTTACGATGCTTTTGAATTGATTAAAGCTATGAATAAAGAGTTGGGGTTTTCTGAATCTTTAGAAAATAAAATGTTACATACAAGATCTTTGGATGGAAAACAAAGTGATAAGGCTAATAATGTAGAAGTTACATGGACAT
The DNA here is from genome assembly GCA_947626025.1 of uncultured Clostridia bacterium. GTDB lineage: Bacteria > Bacillota > Clostridia > TANB77 > CAG-508 > CAKPSH01. Next base: position 15,736 of record CANQQQ010000020.1, on the reverse strand, counting down.
ATCATCCTGATAACGGTTTAGAGATTCAATATACAAAATCAAAATAAATATTAATCAAATGTCTTGATTTTTATTTAGTAATCAATATATTTATAAGCTGATTGATAATTATATCAATCGTCAAGATACCTAACGAGTCGTAAATATCTATGTCATTGGCACCATAAAAAAACATAGCGAGGCTATGTTTTTTCTTATTAAGATTATCAGTTATACATAAAAAATAATTAAAATTTTATAAAAAAAGGGTTTACAGAGTGTGAGGTAAAAAATTTGCAAATTATGTTAAATTATAATATAATATATATTGATATAGTTAAAATACTTATATCATTTATTCCAATGCACTGAATAGTGCGAGTTTTTCTCGAACTTTTTAGTAGTAACAATTAAATCCAAACAACAAAATTTAAGGAGGACTATCATGGAAGCAAAAGATGTAACAAATTTGCCGTGGAAGCAGGTAACAGATTGGTCAGGATTGTGTGCAAGCTTTAGCAGCGGGGGAAAGTGGTATGTTACGAAAGGTGATGTGAAAGCGTTTGTGGAAGGTGCCTACAGAGATGTTGCCAGACAACTGAACATTCCATATGAGCGGTTGAATCCTATTTTGGTTGCTGAAAATGAACCTTTTAATTCATCGTATAATCAGCTTTTCAGAGGTTTGATTACGGGTGCGTATGCAACAAATGATCCTAACTTAATCAAGTTGAAAGGTATGCTGAGAATACCTGATGTAAGCAAAGTCGAGAATGATGTTGCTACTGATAATGTTAGTGCCTGCCTGAAGATGTTCGAAGGACTTTCCAATATTGAAAAAATGTTATTTCTTGAGAAAATTGGAAAGATTAGTGTGAACATTGAACATCACGCATTACAAGCAGAAGATGTAGCGGTAGATTAACGTCTATGAAAGAAACATTCTTTCTTTCTTTCCCTCTTAAGACCACTTAAGAGGGGCCTTTTTATATTTCCAGCATTTGACAAAATTAAATAATCTATGTATAATAAATACAGGAAATGACAATTCCACAAACGTGGTTTTGCTAAGATATAGTTTTAATAAACCATTAGCTCGGCACAAGCAGAATGGTTTATTTTTTATTTATGTAGTTGCTTATCAACCCAGTTCTTAAAAAGAACTGTAGCCAAGGCAACGTTTAATGTTTTTGAATGAACAGTACAAATGTAAAAGTTGAATTGCTAAGAAATTATTATATGTCATATTCATCTATTTGACAATTTTTTATTCTAATTACTTCTTCAGGTTCAGTAGGTAATCCATTAAAATACCAATTTGCACTTCTTAGAAAGAAACCATGAGATACAATAAGTACAGTTTTTGTATTATCTTTATATTTATTTATTATTTTATCAAGACAGTCAAAAACCCTTTTGGTAAAAGTTTTACAATCTTCGCCATTTTCTATTGGAACATTTTTTGTATAGTATCTTAATTCATTAAAAACCTCTAATTCACTAGGTTGCCCTTCATAAACACCTAGATTCCTTTCAATCAAATCTTCGTCAATTAATATATTCAAATTATGCATTTCATTAATAATTTCGGCTGTTTTAATAGCACGTTTTAGGGGCGAAGATATTATAACGTCTATATTGATATCTTTTAACTTATCTCGTAATATTTTTGCTTGTTCTATACCTTCTTCATTTAGTTCAATATCAGTTAGTCCTGTTGCTCTTTTTTCACTATTCCAATTTGTTTTTCCATGTCTAACTATTAATAATTTCATTTTTTATCATCCCTTCAAATCTGATTTTTCACATTTATCTGCAGTGAAAGATATTATACTAATAATATAATTTAAATTGTATATTAATAATTATTAAATTTAGAATTCTATATTTTTTTATATTATAAATTTTTACAGGTGAAGTATACCATGCATTATCTAATTTATCAAGAAGATTGTTAAGTTAATGGGGAAATGTTGAAAATAGATATTTTTTATGATAGTATATTTCAAGTGACATAAATATAAAGGGAATAGGTATAGATAATTGTATTGAAATTTAAGCTTTTTTGCTTTCAAAGACAAAGAAGAAAAAAGAGTGTTATAATTATCAACAATAGGGGGGAATACCAAATGGACATATTAATAACAGCAATAAAGATGGTAGGTGGACTGGTTTTACTGATATATGGTATGAGTATGCTAAGTACAAATCTAAAAAAACTTGCTGGGGAAAAGTTAAAGTTGATACTAAAGAAAGCAACAGATAATGTTTTTAAAGGAATAATTACAGGAATTATAATTACAGTAGCAGTACAAAGCTCAGCGGTCGTAACTGTAATGGTTGTTGGTTTTGTAAATGCAGAAATTTTAAAATTAAGAAATGCTATACCAATAATAATGGGGGCAAATATAGGAACAACAATAACAGCACAAATACTAAGATTGGCAAGTCTAGAGGGAAGTAGTATATTTACATTGTTAAGTCCTACAGTATTAGCATCAGTATTCATAATAATAGGTTTTATATTATTAGAATTTAAAAGAAAGAAAAAAGTGAGAGATATTGGACAGTTATTAATAGGAATAGGATTACTATTTACAGGTCTTATGACAATGGTTAATATGGCAAGCGGATTTAGTGAACTTCCAATATTAGGTCAAATACTAAGTAAATTTTCAAATCCTATACTTGGAGTTCTAGTGGGGGCAATAGTAACAGCAATCGTTCAAAGTTCAGCAGCAACAATAGGAATTTTACAAGCGATATCCCAAGCTGGAATTATTACATATGCAAGTACTATACCAATAATTCTAGGACAAAATATTGGAACATGTTTTACTTCAATATTATCAAGTATAGGTGCTTCAAAAAATGCAAAGAGAGTAGCTGTGATACATCTGTTATTTAATTTGATAGGATCAATAATATTTATGATAGCGATATATACATATCAAGGATTAGTAGGTTTTAGTTTTTGGAATGACACAATAGACATGGGAGGAATTGCAAATTTCCATTTGATTTTTAACCTTGTGAGTACAACATTACTTCTTCCATGTGCAGGGGTACTTGAAAAATTGGCTATTTTAATGGTAAGAGATAAAAAAGTAAAAGAAGATGATGATGACGATGACACTAGTGAAGATTCAACAATATTGAATGTATTGGATGAAAGAATTACAAATATACCAAGTGTAGCAATTTCAAATGGGTTAATAGTTATATCAAAGATGGCAGAATTATCAGATAAAAATTTTAGAAGATCTATGAATCTGCTAGAAAAATTTGATGTGGATAGATTAGAGCATATACAAGAAAGAGAAGATACTATTGATAAGATGGATGTCGCCGTTGCAAATTTCTTAGTAAGGATAGGAAATCTTGAAATTACAGAGCAAGAAAACAAAACAGTTACAGCATTACTTAAAATGGAATCTGAATTTGAAAAGATAGGGGATTATGCGTATAAAGCTGCAAAATTAATTGAAAGTATGAATGATAGGGAACTTCAATTTTCAGAAAATGCAATTAAAGAATTAAAAGTAATATATGATATTGTAGAAGATATTTTAAGCAGAACAATACAGAGCTTACAAGAAGGAAATTTGAATAGTGTTATTGAAATACAAGCATTAAGAGAAATACTAGAAATTTATAGGGAAAAATTCAAAAAGCAACATATAGAAAGACTAAAAACGACTAAGTGTACAGTTGATACAGGAATATCATTTATAGAGATAATTAATGCATATGAAAAAATTGCTGATCATTGTTTGAACATTGTTATACAGACTGTAAATTATACAGCAGATGAAAGATATATTACAAAACATGAATATCTTAATATACTATATGCAGAGCATGGAGAAACTTTAAAAGAAAAATTTAACATATTCACTCATAAATACGAATCACTATTAGAAGATAATAAAATCTACGTATAGAATTTCAATAAGTTGCATATTTTACATAAATATGATAAAATTTTAAGGTAACTATAAACAAGATGTATAAAAAGAGGTGACACCTCGAAGGAAGAAAGGAGATAATTATGTATAGGCAAGAAATGATTGAAGCCAAGACAAAAGCTGAACTTGAAGGAAAAATTGCAGAATTGCGGCAACATATGCCTTCAGTAAAAGTTATTGAAAAAGCTTCTTTATGCTACAATCACATAGGTAAGCTTGTATGGAAAGCTACTATGAGATATGAGTGTAAAAAGCCAGATTGTCCGAAGCTTAAAACACTACGATTTTATGCAGAGGCTCAACTGAACAGTTTTATCAATGAACAGGATATTGAGAATTTCTGGTTAAGTGATTACAATAAGCACTGCGGTGAAAGCCACGTTTGGGAACTTACATATGAGCCTAAGTCGCCTATCACAGAACTTACGGTATGAACAGGTGTCAGAACCCCTTTGAGATTTTTATCTCTAAGGGGATTTTTTTATTTAATAGGAATTATTAGATAAAATGTTAAAATTGCTATTGAGCTTGGGATTTATTAATTTCAATTTGCAGACTCAAAGCGTAAGGACAATCCAAAAACCCGATTTTTAATAATATTAAAAAGTATATAATTAAAAAAAAAGAACATATTAATAATAAAAATATTGATAGGAGAGTTAATAATGGAAGATAAAGATAAAATAGAAGACAAAACAAAGTATGGAGAATTTATTCCTTCATATTTCACATGGTTAACTTTAGAAAAACAAAAAGAGATTGCAGAAAAATTGTCAAATATAACAAAAAAGTGAGATTTTAACTCACTTTTTTATTATTTGATAGAACCTTTGTCTAATGCGTAGAAGCTTTGTCGAATCTATTGATTTGTATATTGAGCATGTTATAATTTGATAAAAAACAAGAGGAGAGAAAACAAATGATAGATTATAAATTTACAAAAAGTGCAAATAAAGCAATTGAAATTGCGAGTGAAGTGGCAATAAAATTAGGACATAATTACGTGGGAACAGAGCATTTATTATATGGTTTAGCAGGAGAAAAAACAGGCGTTGCAGGTAGAGTCCTAGAAAAACAAGATATAACTACGGAAAAGATTTTAGAAGACATAGAGAATTTGATAGGAAAAAATGAAGAGGGAGTAGATAGAACATTAGGTTTTACCCCTAGGAGTAAGAAAGTATTTGAAAATGCTTTAAAGGAATCTAAAAAGATTGACTCAGAGTATATTGGAACAGAACATATATTAATTTCAATAATAAAGGAAACAGATAGTATAGCTGCCAGAATTATAAGCGATTTAGGTATTGATATACAAATTATGTACAATGAGATAATCCAGGTATTAGATGAACAAGATTTTTCTAACGAGAAAAATTTTAAAAATGTTGATAATAAGAAAAGGGGAAGTTATGCAAATACTTCAGTACTTAACCAATATAGTGTGGATTTAACGATAGAAGCTAAAAAGGGAAAATTAGATAACATTGTAGGCAGAAATAGAGAAATAGAAAGGGTTATTCAGATTTTAACAAGGAGAACGAAAAACAATCCATGCTTAATAGGAGAACCTGGGGTGGGAAAGACAGCCATTGCAGAAGGGTTAGCAGAAAAAATTATTTCGGAAGATGTACCAGAAATGTTGAAGAATAAAAGAATAGTATCTTTAGATATTTCGAGCATGGTGGCTGGTGCAAAATACAGGGGAGACTTTGAAGAAAGAATAAAAAAATCATTAAATGAGGTAAAAAAAGCAAAAGATGTGATTCTTTTTATAGACGAAATTCATACTATTGTTGGTGCAGGAGCAGCAGAAGGAGCAATAGATGCCGCTAACATTTTAAAACCTTTGCTATCAAGGGGAGAAATACAGGTAATTGGAGCAACTACTATTAATGAATATAGGAAATATATAGAGAAGGATTCTGCATTAGAAAGAAGATTTAGTTCTGTTATGGTAGAAGAACCAAGCAAAAAAGATACTGTTTTGATTTTAAAAGGAATTAGAGATAAATATGAGTCTCATCATAATGTAAGAATTACTGACGAAGCACTAGAAGAAGCTGTTTCGTTATCTTCAAGATATATTAATGATAGATTTTTACCTGACAAAGCTATTGATATAATAGATGAAGCGGCTTCAATGGCTAGAATGAAAAAATACACTTTGCCAGAGAGAATAAAAGATTTAGAAGATGAAATAGCAGTTACAAAAAAAGCAAAAGAAGAAGCCATAAATGTACAAAATTTTGAGGAAGCGGCAACTTTGAGAGATAAAGAACAGAAACAAAGAATAAAAATTAATGAAGAAAGAGAAAAATGGAATGAAAAGAATATAAATGATGTTACAGATATTACTAAAGATGATATAGCAAATATTATATCCAACTGGACAAGTATTCCTGTACAAAAAATAACACAAGATGAAAATGAAAAATTGAGAAATTTGGAAGAGTCTTTGCATAGAAGAGTAGTTGGTCAAAATGAAGCTATAGAAGCAGTAGCTAAAGCAATAAGAAGAGGAAGAGTTGGTTTAAAGGATCCAAATAGACCAATAGGTTCATTTCTATTCTTAGGACCTACAGGAGTAGGGAAAACAGAAACAGCAAAGGCTCTTGCAACAGAATTATTTGGAAACGAAAATTCAATGATAAGACTTGATATGTCAGAGTTTATGGAAGGACATTCCGTAGCAAAGCTTATTGGAGCACCTCCTGGATATATAGGATATGATGAAGGTGGACAGCTAACTGAAAAAGTCAGAAGAAAACCTTATTCAGTAATTCTTTTTGATGAAATAGAAAAAGCTCACCCAGATGTAATGAATTTATTACTTCAAGTGCTAGAAGATGGAAGGCTAACTGATTCAACAGGAAGAACTGTAGATTTTAAAAATACAGTAATTATATTAACTTCTAATATTGGAGCATCTACTATAAATAAAAAGAAGACTTTGGGATTTACAGAAAAAGTAAAAGAGGAACAGCAACGCGAATATGAAGATATAAAAAAAGAGGTCATGGCAGAGGTAAAAAGAGAATTAAAACCAGAGTTTATTAATCGTATAGATGAAATAATAGTATTCCATAAGTTAAACGATGATGAAATAAAAAGAATAATAGAATTATTGCTAGTTCAGGTAGAAAAAAGACTAAGTGAAAATGGATATAACATAAATATAGATAGAAATATAGTTGAAGAAATTAAAAAACAAGGCTATGATAAGAATTATGGTGCAAGACCATTAAGAAGAAGTATTCAAACTTTAGTGGAGGATAAAATAGCAGAAGAAATTTTAGCAGGAACATTAGATACAGGAAAGCATGAAGTATATGAATTTCAAAAAAAATAACATACGCCCACAATATATTGTGGGCGTAGAGGTTTTTGAAATAATTATTCAGCCATAATTCTTTTAACAATCTTACAACTTTTCTTAAAAGATGTAGCGTGTGAAGCCTTGATTTGGTAGTATATACCATCAGGAATTTGACTATTAAGAGGAACAATACCATCTCCATTAATTTTAGTTCTGAGACAGATAAGCCATAATAGAAAATCGATAGGGTTAATTGATGCGCTACACTTAGAAACTACATATTCTATCCGCAAGTTTGTGAATGTTGGAATAGTAAAGTTGTTTAAAAAGTTAGAAGATGGGCATATATCCATATCAATCCAATGGTTAGAGAAAATTTTGGAATAGACAAATTTCTCGATAGGATTCAAGCTTTTAGAAAAGCTATGGACATCTGCAAAAGGTGTGCCCTTCAGAGGTGCAGATACAGCAACAATGCAAGTTCGAAATATTGCCCATTTATCCAAGTATTGAGCAAGATTTAAAAAACAAACTCCGCACTTAGAATGACCATGCAAAATTATTTTTTTGTACAATTGGAGATTTGCATTAATGAATTCTGCAAGTTCCTTACCTGAAACATCTAAGCCTTCGCAGGTATCAGGGTAATAAATAATAAACACTGAACAATTATTACCATAATCTTTAACAGACTTTTCAGGATGGTACAAAGGATCACTAAAAGTTACATTGTTGTTGTCATCCAGAGAAACTGAGTGACCATTGCCTACGATAATAGCAATGTTTGAAGTATTAGAGCTATTCTTTTGAATATGTTGAATAATTAAATTCGGGCTCTTGTATACTATGTTCCGTAATTGCATATTTACCTCCTTATAAAAACATAGACTCGTCAATAAATTCAAATATATTATACTACAAATATGTCAAAAAATCAAACAGACAAAGACAATACAAATCTAGCAAATAATAAAATCAATGAATTTTAGGTAAAAACTATTTACAAATTAAAAAACAATATAATATAATTATGAAAGTTAATAGAGAGAGGAAAACTTGTAAATGGCGAAAATAAAATCTGTTTTTGTTTGTAATGAATGTGGATATGAATCTGCAAAATGGCTAGGAAGATGCCCTTCTTGTGGAGCTTGGAACAGTTTTTTTGAGGAAAAAATAGCCAAAGATTCAACTTCTTCAAATGGTGGAGAAAAGAAGAAAACTGTTATACCAACACAATTAAACAAAGTAGTTGGTAATGAAGCAACAAGAATGTCTACTGGATTTAGAGAACTAGATATAGTTTTAGGTGGGGGTATAGTCATAGGCTCTCTTATATTACTAGGTGGAGAACCAGGAATTGGAAAATCTACTTTGATTTTACAAATTTGTGATAGACTAAAAACTGATGGAACTATTCTTTACATATCTGGAGAAGAGTCAGCAGAACAGATAAAACTAAGAGCAGATAGATTAAAGGTTAATAGGGAGAACTTATTGTTCTTAGGGGAGACAGATATTGATATAATAGAAGAGTCAATAAATAATACTAATCCCAAACTTGTTATAATAGATTCTGTACAAACAATTTACTCTGATGAGATAAGTTCAGCACCTGGAAGTGTAAGTCAAGTAAGAGAGATTACTGCAAGAATCATGAAAATTTGTAAGGCAAAATCAATTACTACAATTATAATAGGGCATGTCACTAAAGATGGTAACATAGCAGGTCCAAGAGTTTTAGAACATATGGTAGATGCTGTATTATATTTAGAAGGCGAGAGATACTTCTCTTATAGGATACTAAGAGGGGTAAAAAATAGATTTGGTTCTACTAACGAAATAGGCATGTTTGAAATGGAAGGATTAGGACTTAGGGAGATAGAAAATCCCTCATCAGTTATGATTTCCGAAAGAGATGATAATCCGTCAGGATCTGTTGTAGTTGCTAGCTTAGAAGGAACAAGACCATTATTAGTAGAATTACAGGCATTAACTTCACAGACAATTTTTGGATTTCCACGAAGAACTGCTAACGGAATAGACTATAATAGATTGACTTTGTTAGTTGCAGTGTTAGAGAAAAAGGCAGGATTAAACTTAGGAAATCAAGATGTATATTTAAATGTAGTAAATGGAATTAAGATTAATGAACCTGCAACCGATTTAGGGATAATACTTGCAACAGCTTCTAGTTATAGGAATATTCCAATTTCAAATAAGCTGGTAGCTATCGGAGAAGTTGGATTAACTGGAGAAGTAAGAAATGTTAACTTAATAGAAAAAAGACTGAAGGAAGTAGAAAAGTTAGGCTTTAAAACTTGCATTATTCCAGAAAGTAATAAGAAATACTTAAAAGATAAATTTGATTTAGAGATAATAGGAGTCAAAAATATTAATGAAGCAATGAGAGGTGCAGGTTTAAAATGAGAGAAAGTAAGAAAGATGATATAATTGAAGTTTTAAAATTAATATCTCCAGGTACACCAATAAGGGCTGGATTAAATAATATTCTTAAATCTAAAACAGGTGCATTAATAGTTATTGGAGATTCTGCTGAAGTATTAGAGATTGTAGATGGTGGATTTAGCATAAATGAAGAGTATACACCATCAAGATTGTATGAGTTAGCAAAAATGGATGGTGCTATTGTGTTAAGCAGTGATTTTAAAAAAATATTATTTGCCAATACTCAACTTATACCAAGTTCATCAATAGAAACAAAAGAAACAGGAACAAGGCACAGAACTGCAGAGAGAACAGCAAAACAAACAAAGCAATTGGTAATTAGTATTTCACAAAGAAGAAGTGTAATTACAATATATAAGGGAAATTATAGATATGTAATTGAAGATACTTCAAGAGTCTTAGACAAAGCAAACCAAGCTTTACAGACTGCAGAAAAGTATAAAAAGGTATATGACAAAGAAATAGATACTTTAAATGAATACGAGTTTAATGATATTGTAACTCTTGAAAATGTTATAACTGTAATTCAAAGAGCTGAAATGGTAATGAAGATGGTAGAGGAAGTTCAAAGGCACGTCTACGAACTAGGAGAAGAGGGAAGACTTGTTGAAATGCAACTTGAAGAATTAGTTGGAGATTTAGAACAAGAAGAGTTATTTATAATTAAAGATTATCTTCCAAAGAGAAGAAATCCAGAGAAAGTATTAAAAGAAATAACAGAGTTAGATTTATCAAGTTTATTAAAACCAATGTCCATAGCTAAAATTTTGGGATATGAAAATTTTGAAGAATTTGATGAGGTAGGAGTTTATACTAGAGGATATAGATTATTAAATAAAGTACCTAAAATGCCAGCAAACATAGTTGATAATTTAGTAAAATCTTTTAAATCTTTTCAACATATTTTGATTGCAGATATCCCAGCTTTAGATGAAGTAGATGGAATAGGAGAAATAAGAGCTAGATCAATAAAACAAGCATTACAAAGAATGCAAGAACAATTTGTTTTCGATAAACTGTTGTCTTAATCTTTTTTTAATGATATAATATACAAGATTATAATTTTATGTGGTTAAATCTGAGCTATATAAAAGATTAATACCAAAAGAAAGGAATGATAAAATTGAAAAAAGCAATATTAGTTATAGCAATAATTATAGTATTAGTTTTGATTGGTGGGGTAGTAGCAAGTATAGTATTAAATGCTACACAGAAAATTGAAAACCCAATAGCAACAATAAAAATACAAGGATATGATGAGGCTATTGTTGCAGAGTTATATCCTGAATATGCAGAAAATACAGTTGCAAACTTCATAACACTTGCTAATAATGGTTTCTACAACGGCTTAAAAATCCATAGAGTAGAAGAAACTTTAATCCAAGGAGGAGATCCTAGTGGTGATGGAACAGGAAGCCCTAGTCTTAGTGACTTAGATAAAAGTATAGAAAAAGATTCAGATGCTGATAAGGAATATGCGATACCAGGAGAGTTTAGAGCAAACGGATACAAAAATAATACTTTAAGATTTGATAGAGGAGTTATAGGAATGGCAAGAGGAGATTATACTCAATATTCTTCTAGTTTAAAAAAACAAAGTTATGATTCAGCAGGATCACAATTCTTTATTATGACAGAAGCATTATCAAGTTTAAATGGTTCTTATGCAGCATTTGGAAAAGTAATAAGTGGAATGGAAACAGTAGATAGTATATCTAAAGTTGAAACAGCGGTTGATGAAAATACAGATGAAGAAACAGGAGAAACCACAACAGAAGAAACAAATAGACCTGCACAAGATGTAATAATTGAAAGTGTAACAATAGATACACATGGTGTTGAATATGGAAAACCAACAACAAACGATGTATTTGATTTCTCTACATGGTATATGAATACATATTATAACAATAATAATAGTAATTTATTAAATTAATATAAAAATACCCCACTGTTTTACAGTGGGGTATTTATTAAAAATCACAATTCTTTGGAGTTCTAGGAAAAGGAATTACATCACGAATATTTTGCATTCCAGTTAAATACATCATCATTCTTTCAAAACCTAATCCAAATCCTGAATGTACAACTGAACCGTATTTTCTTAAATCCATATACCAATTATAAACATTTTCATCCATACCTAATTCCTTAATTTTAGCAGTAAGCTTATCGAAATTTTCTTCTCTTTGGCTTCCACCAATTATTTCACCAATTCCAGGAGCTAAAAGGTCAGCAGCTGCAACAGTTTTACCATCTGGATTTTGTTTCATATAAAATGCTTTTATTTCAGCAGGATAATCAGTTACGAATACAGGTTTTCCAAATAATTTTTCACATATATATCTTTCATGTTCTGTTTGTAAATCTGTACCCCAAGATACTTTATATTCAAATTGATCATTAACTTTTTCAAGCTCTTTTATAGCATCTGTATATGATATTCTTCCAAAATCGGAATTAATAACATTATTTAATCTATCTAATAGGCTAGTATCTATGAATTTATTGAAGAATTCCATTTCTTCAGGACACTCTTCTAGAACATAAGAAATTATATATTTAATCATATCTTCTGCTAAGTCCATATCATCTTTTAGATCTGCAAAACATATTTCTGGTTCAATCATCCAGAATTCTGCAGCATGCTTTACAGTATTTGAATTTTCAGCTCTAAAAGTAGGTCCAAAAGTGTATATATTTCTAAAAGCAGTTGCAAAAGATTCTCCGTTCAATTGTCCACTAACGGTTAGATGGGCAGGTTTTCCAAAGAAGTCTTTAGAATAGTCAACTTTTTTATTATCTGTTAGAGGAACTTTTGTTAAGTCAAAAGAGTTTACGTTAAACATTTCACCAGCACCTTCAGCATCGCTAGAGGTTATTATCGGAGTATGAACATATACGAACCCTCTCTCTTGGAAAAATTTATGGATCGCATAAGATAATACACTTCTTACTCTGAATACGGCATTAAAAGTATTTGTACGAGGACGTAAATGAGCAACAGTTCGCAAATATTCGAAGCTTGTTTTTTTCTTTTGAAGTGGATAATCAAGAGATGATAAATTTTGAATTTCAATTTCTGTTGCCTTTATTTCAAATGCTTGTTTAGCTCCTTCTGTTTTTACAAAATTTCCAGTAACTTTTATAGAAGAACTGATAGTTAATTTACAAATATCAGCAAAATTAGAAAGGTTTTCTTCAAAAACAATTTGTACATTTTTAAAGAAACTTCCATCGTTTAACTCAATAAAACCAAAAGCTTTGGAAGCCCTTACAGTTCTAACCCAACCCTCTAATGTTATAACTTTTCCTACATATTCATCAGTGTTACGATATAAATCTTTAATAGTTAATTTTTTCATAGATTTCAATCCCTTCTTAATTGAAAATTCATACAATTACATATTATATACCAAAAATGGCAAAAAATTCAAGAGATTATGAGAAATATATAGAAAAATGAGGAGTAATATGATATAATTTTCACATTAGTTAGAATAAAAAATAAGCGGTGAGCTTCTTTTTCACTCTAAATTTGTAAACTCTTTATGCAGAAAGGAAAGAGATTAATTTGAATAAAAAAGTTTATTTTATTGTATCATCTGTGATACAAATTATTATTGGAATTTATACTATAATTATATCAGGTTCGATTTTACAAAATGAATTGGAAGCGCTTAGAGAACTTTATGAAATGTTACCAACGCAAATAATAAGTGATATGATAGAAACTATTGAGAGCAGCGGAAGAAATTCAATAATAGTTAGTTCAATCATAGTTATATTGATTAACATAGCAATTATTTTTACTGCTCATAAAAATACTATTTTAAGAAATAAAGCACTATTGATAGTAGCAAATGTAGTATGCTTTTTGTTTGCAGGAAGCGAATTAGCAGAATTATTAGCAGTTATTAATATTATAGTTTTATTATGCTTAAAAAGAGTTAACCCTGAGGATTTTCCTATAAAGAGGGAATTACCTAAATTAGAGAGAATAGCAATGACTAAAAAAGAAACTTTTATAGGTTTAGTGCTAGTGATTATATATTTTTCTCAATTTATTTGGGAATCTTATATACCAAATTCTGGTGTAACAAAATGGATTATTATATTAGGTTTTTACCTAGTTGTATTAGCTTTATCTATTGCTTTTTGGAATAAGAGTATTAAAAGAGATTTAAAAACATTCAAAGACAATTTTATGACATACATAAGGTTCATTTTGCCTAAACTTGGAATAATGTATTTAATTTATTTTATAGTTAATGTTGTAACAATTATAGTTACGCAAGACTTAAGTACAGCAAATCAACAGAACTTAGAAAGTTTACCTAGTTGGTATGTAATACCATTAGCAATAATATATGCACCAATAGTTGAGGAAACTATATTTAGAGGAATAATACATAAATTAATAAAAAATAAAGTGGCTTTTGTAATTGTATCAGCTATTTGTTTTGGGTTGTTACATACAATTAGCTCAGAAGTAACATTAATGAATATAATCGTAAAAGCACTACCATATAGCGTATTAGGAGCATTTTTGGCTTATGTATATGCAAAGACAGAAAACATTTCTACTAATATGTTTTGCCATGCTGCGATTAATACATTAGCATCATTAATTACATTAGTGTAGAATATTCAAGGAGAAAAGATGGATATAAAGAAAAATGAGGAATATATAGTTGAGATAATTGATAATGGTTTTGAAGGAGAAGGAATTGCAAAAATTAATAATTTTACTGTTTTCGTAAAAGGAGCAATTAAAGGAGAAAAGGTAAAAATATTAATTTTAAAAGTCAATTCTGCTTATGCATTTGCAAAAATATTAGAAATAATAGTTCCTTCAGAGAATAGATGTAAAGAAGATTGCGAATCATATAAAAGATGTGGTGGATGTGACTTAAGGCATATAAAATACGAGACAACATTAGAGATCAAGAGAAACATGGTACAAAGTTTAGTGAATAAAACATTGAATAATCCAATAAATGTAAATAACACAATAGGTATGGAAGAACCGTATAACTACAGAAATAAAGCACAATATCCAGTAGGATTAAACAAAGAAGGAATACCAATATTTGGAGTATTTGCAAATAGAACGCATGAGATTATACCTACGAAAGATTGTAAAATACAAACTAAAATTTCAGAAGAAATTGCAGAATATATCATAAATTTTATAAGAAAAAATGATGTAAAAGTATATGATGAAAAAACTAATAAAGGAGTATTCAGGCATATTATAATAAGAGTAGGAATGAGAACAGATGAAATAATGTGTGTGTTTGTAGTTAATGAGGAAAATATAAAAAATGAGCAAGAATTAATATTAGGATTAATAGACAAATTTCCAAAGATAAAAACAATAGTAAAGAATATAAATAAAAAGAATACAAATGTAATCTTAGGAGATAAAAACATTGTTCTATATGGAAATGGATATATAGAAGACAAATTAGGAGAATTCACATTTAAAATATCACCAATGTCATTTTATCAAATTAATCCAGTACAAACAGAAAAATTATATACCTTAGCAATGCAAAAAGCAGAACTAACAGGTAATGAAAATGTTTTTGACTTATATTGCGGAATTGGTACAATAGGAATCTTTGCATCAAGTAATGCAAAGAAAGTATATGGAATAGAAATTGTACCAGAGGCAATAGAAGATGCCAAAATAAATGCAAAAATAAACAATATTCAAAATACTGAATTTATGGTAGGAGATGTAGAATTTGCTTTATCTGAATTGATAGAAAAAAGAAAGATAATTCCAGAAGTAGTATTTGTAGATCCGCCTAGAAAAGGATTAGACAACACTACAATACAAAATTTAATAAAAGTACAACCCCCAAAAATAATTTATATAAGTTGCAATCCAGCAACATTGATAAGAGATTTAAGAATATTAGAAGAAAAGTATAAAATAAAAGATATAACACCAGTGGATATGTTTCCTTGGACTAAACATGTGGAGTGTTGCTCG
>CANQQQ010000019.1 GCA_947626025.1 uncultured Clostridia bacterium | reverse complement strand
CCATGTGGGAGCTGCCAGTAATAAGCCCTTATAGGGCTGAATAAATACCGCCCGTTTTACGGGCGGATATTTATTGTAAACTAAAATTGGTAAGAATAAAAAAAGTCAAAGAAAACTTTTTTTAACTAAAAGAAGGATAAAACATTTTTTTGTAGAAAAATATAATAAATTAGTTCAAAATTATTTAAATTCATTACCACTATGTTTATGCATTAAAAAAATCTAAAATAAAATCCAAAATTGAAAAGAGGAATTGAATATGTTGTCTATTGTTAAGAGTATGTCTTTACAAGGACTAGACGGATATCTTATTGAAGTTCAAGTAGATGTTTCAGGTGGGTTACCTTCATGGGATATTGTTGGTTTACCTGATGCCAGTGTCAAAGAGTCTAAAGAGAGGGTAAGAACTGCTATTAAAAATAGTGGTGTAGATTTAAAGAGTAGGAAAATAATTATAAATCTTGCACCTGCCAATACACGAAAAGAAGGAGCTTTATATGATTTACCTATAGCAATTGCTACTCTTATTGCTTATGAGGAATTAAATGTAAAAGATATAGAAGATACTGTATTTATAGGAGAATTATCTTTAGATGGTAAAATCAAGAAAATTAATGGTATTTTTCCTATGTGTTTAGAGGCAAGTAAGTTAGGAATAAAAAAAGTTGTAATCCCAAAAGCAAATGCAAAAGAAGCAGCTATAGTGAAAGATATAGAAGTAGTAGGAGTAGAAAGTTTAGAACAAGTTGTAAATATTCTTAATGGAAATGAGATTCCTGAAAAAGTAGAAATGGATTATGAAGATTATTTTTCTAAAAACTTAATGTACAATTTTGATTTCTCAGATGTAAAGGGACAAGAAAGTATAAAAAGAGCTTTAGAAGTCGCTGCTGCAGGAGGTCATAATTGCCTTTTAATTGGAAGTCCTGGCTCTGGAAAAACAATGATGTCACGATGTTTACCTTCAATATTACCGAGTTTAACCTTTGAAGAATCATTAGAAATAACAAAAATACATAGTATTGAAGGAATATTACCGCAAGATAAACCACTAATTACAACGAGACCGTTTAGATCGCCACACCATACAATTTCAGGAGCATCTTTAATTGGTGGCGGAAGAATTCCAAGACCTGGAGAAATTAGTTTAGCTCATCATGGTGTATTATTTTTAGATGAGTTACCTGAGTTTCCAAATAAAGTTTTAGAACTTCTACGAGTACCATTAGAAGATAAGATAATTAATATTAATAGAGTAAATGCAAGCCTAACTTACCCATGTAACTTTATGATGATTGCATCTATGAATCCATGTCCATGTGGATATTATGGATCAAAAGATAAAGAGTGCACATGCAGTGAAAATAGTATAAATAAATATATGGGAAAGATAAGTGGTCCTTTATTAGATAGAATAGATATACATATAGAAGTTGAAGCTGTAAAATATCAAAAATTAGATTCTAAAGAAAAAGGAGAAACCTCAGAACAAATAAAAATAAGGGTAGATAAAGCTAGAAAAATACAGCAAAATAGATATGCCAAGCATGGTATATACTCCAATGCAGAGTTAACACCAAGTTTAATTGAAAAATACTGTAAAATAGATGAGGAAGGAAGAGAAATATTAAAAAACTCATTTGAAAAACTAGGATTAAGTGCAAGAGCTTATGGAAGAATTTTGAAGGTTGCTAGAACAATAGCTGATTTAGATGAAAAAGAAAATATAGAAGTAAAACATCTAGCAGAAGCAATACAGTATAGAAATTTAGATAGAAAATACTGGAAAAATTAAAGGGAGGATGTTAGATAATGCAAATAGTAGATATAAACAGTGAATATTATCCAGATACATTAAGAGATATTGAAGATCCACCAAGAAAATTATATGTTTTAGGAGATGTATTATTATTAAGTGAAAAATCAATAGCAATAGTTGGTTCAAGAAAATGCACAGAATATGGAAGAAAACAAGGTACAAAATTTGCGTATAATCTATCTAAAGAAGGATTTGTGATAATAAGTGGAATGGCTATTGGTATTGATTCATCAGCACATATAGGAGCATTGGAAGCAGGAGAAAAAACAATTGCAGTTCTAGGATCTGGGTTTAATAATATATATCCACCTGAAAATAAAAAATTATTTGAGAGAATTTTGAATAATAAAGGAGCAATTATTACTGAGTATCAACCTAATATAGAACGTGCTCCAGATAATTTTAGAAAGAGAAATAGAATAATAAGTGGATTAAGTATGGGAGTATTAGTTATAGAAGCAGCACAGAAAAGCGGTACAGGAATAACTGTGGGATATGCAAGAAGGCAAAAGAAACCAGTTTTTTGCATACCTAATAGTTTAGAAAATAAAAAAGGTGAAGGAACCAATAGGTTATTAAAACGTGATGCAATTTTAGCTACTGATGTAAATGATATATTAGAATATTACAATATGAAAAAGATAAAACAGATAAGTTTTGATGAAATTGAAAAGAGGATAGAAATACCAGTAAAACCGGAATATGCAAAAGTATATAAAATTATTGAGAAAGGTCCAATACATATAAATCAAATTAGTAAAGAAACAGGAATGAGTATTGGTGAATTAAATTCCTTACTTTTAATGATGGAATTGGAAGGTTTAATTTCTAATAAATCAGGTAACAATTATGAAGTTATAATGTAGTTATGTGTAATAAAAACATTATTTATGTAAATTTTTCAAACTGATAATTATTTCCATAGAGTTATGGATTTCATAACACAAACAATAAATTAATGAGGGATAGATATAATGGATAACCGAAAAGATACAGGCAATATAGGTGAGAACATTGCTACAAAATATTTAGAAGATTTAGGATATAACATAGTAGAAAGAAATTTTAGATGTAAATTGGGCGAGATTGATATTATTGCTCAAGAAAAGGATGAGATTGTATTTGTTGAAGTTAAAACACGAAAGATATTATCATATGGAGATCCAGCTGATTCAGTAAATGAACCTAAACAAAAACATATATATAAAGCAGCTGAATATTATTTAGCAATTAAAGATAAACTGGATCAATTTACAAGAATAGATGTTATAGAAGTGTATTTAGATAATATTGGACATAAAATAAATCATATTAAAAAGGCTATCATAGATCGAACAATATGAACAAAAATGGAAAAATTTCATAATATAATTATGAGGGGGAAATCTTATGAGTTTTATAATAAATGCTATTGTTTGGACATTAGCCTTTTATGGATTATTTGAGATAATAAAGACAATTATATACATTTCTGTACATACAAAGTTGAAATCAGATGGAATATATATGATTATTGGTGTTAAAAACCAAGAAAAAGAAATAGAGGGAATTTTACGATCTATAATGTTTAAGATATTATATGGAAAGGAAGAAATAATCAAAGATATAGTTGTAGCTGACTTAAATTCTAAAGACAATACAAAAGAAATTATAAAGAGGTTAGAGGAAGAGTATGAGTGCCTAGAGGTAGTTAATTGGAGGGAATGCAAGGAATTAATAGATGCAATAGATAATTCATAAAAAACAGCATAGTTTATTCTATGCTGTTTAAAAGTATTATTGGTGACTCCTACGGGAATCGAACCCATGATTCCACCTTGAGAGGGTGGCGTCTTAACCGCTTGACCAAGGAGCCATTACAAATAATATTTTAGCATATATATTAAAATGCTGTCAAGAGTTAACAGTATTTTTATTGACCTATAATGACTAATTATGATAATATAAATTATAATAAAGGAGAAGTCAAATGGAAATAAAACAAGCAATAATTGAGGCAGTTAAAGTCTTAAATGAAAGTAATATCGAAGATTCATTTAATATTGCGAGAATTCTAATGGCTTATATAATAAATAAACCTAAGGAATATCTTATAATAAATGATAAAGAGATTTTGAGTAATGATGTTTTAGAAAAATATAATACTTGCATTTATAAGATAAAAGATGGTTATCCGCTTCAATATATAACAAAAAATCAAGAGTTTATGAAATTAAACTTTTATGTTGACGATAACGTATTAATACCTCAACCAGACACAGAAATACTAGTAGAAAATGTTATTAAAATATGTAAAGCAGAGTATGAGGGACAAGCAATAAAGATATTAGATTTATGTACTGGTAGTGGAGCTATTGCAGTATCAATAAGAAAATATGTAGATAATTCAGAAGTTGTTGCTACAGATATAAGTATTAAAGCTTTAAAAGTAGCAGAAAGAAATGCAAAATCTAATAATGTAGATATTAAATTAAAAGAATCAAATATGTTTAAAGATATTAATGACAGATATGATATAATAGTTTCAAATCCACCATATATAGAAAGAAAAAATTTAAAGCTATTACCTAAAGATGTTCAAAATGAGCCTATCTTAGCTTTAGATGGAGGAGTAGATGGATTAGATTATTATAGGGAAATAGCTAATAATGCTTATAAACACTTAAATAAAAATGGGTTTTTAGCAATAGAGATAGGATATAATCAAAGAGAAGGCGTTATTAACATATTAAATAATGAAAAAAGATACAAAGAGATAAAGTGCATTAAAGATTTATCAGACAATGATAGAGTTATTATATCAAGACTAAAATAAAGAAAGGAGAAATGATATGTCATTTTCTTCAGAAGTAAAAGAAGAACTTAGTAAGCTTAATTCTTTTGGCATTCTAAATTTGCTATATGCAGAATTATATGGATATATGCTAAGTGAAAATACAAAGATAGTTAAAAACAAAGTTAATTTTTCTACAAACAATGAATATAACATTAATAGATTTGGAAAAATGTTATCTAAGATTAATATTGAGTATAAGATAAAAATTCAAGGAAAAAACTATGTAATTACATTTGATAAAAAATTACTAAGCTTTGAAAACATGTATTTTGATACCCAAGAAGATAAAAGAGCGGTAATAAGAGGTGCATTTATGGGTGGAGGTTCAATTAATAATCCTGATAATAAATATCATCTAGAAATTACACTTAATTCAAAAGAAAATCGAGAATTTATAAGAGAGCTTCTTAATGAATTTGACATTATTACTAAGAGTCTAGATAGAAAGAATGGAGCATCTATATATATCAAAGATGCTGAAATAATCTCAAATTTCTTGGCTATAATTGGTGCAAATACAGCAGTAATTAGATATGAAGAGATAAGAGTTATTAAGGATAAAAGAAATAATATAAACAGAATAGTTAATTGCGAAACAGCAAATTTAAATAAAACCATTGAAGCATCAGTATTACAGATACAGGCTATAAATTTATTGAAGAGTAATAAAAAATTTAACAAATTGCCAGATACCTTAAAAGAAATTGCAGAATTAAGATTAGCAAATCCAGATGCAAATTTGGTAGAACTTGGACAAATGTTAAATGTGCCTATTGGTAAATCGGGAGTAAATCACAGATTAAATAAGATTATGAAAATTGCTGAAGAGTTAAAAAAGTAAGGAATGTAGAGATGAAAGAGTTGAATTTATATATACATATACCATTTTGCAAGCAAAAATGTAATTATTGTGATTTTATATCATATTCTAACAAGGATTGCTATATAGAGGATTATATAGATACTTTAATAAAAGAATATAGAAATTATAAAGCAGAAGAGTATATTATTAAAACAATATATATAGGAGGCGGAACACCCTCATATATTAACAGTAAATATATAGTACAATTATTAAAAGAATTTAATTTGGATAATGTAGAGGAAGTTACTATAGAGATAAACCCAGGAACTGTAACACGAGAAAAACTAATAGATTATAAAGAAGCTGGAATAAATAGATTAAGCATCGGGTTACAAGCTACACAAGATAGGTTACTGAAAACGATAGGAAGAATACATACATTTAATGAATTTATAGATACATATAATATGGCAAGAGAAATAGGATTTAAAAATATAAATGTAGATTTAATGCTAGCGTTACCAGGTCAAAGCCTACAGGATATAGAAGAAAGCGTTGAAAAAATAATACAGTTGGATCCAGAACATATTTCTATATATTCACTAATATTAGAGGAAGGTACAAAGTTATATGATATGGTCAATAATAAAGAATGTACTTTAATAGATGATGAAACAGAAAGAAACATGTATTGGGAAACCAAAAGAATTTTAGAAAAGAATGGATATATTCATTATGAAATTTCTAATTTTGCAAAAGAGGGTTATTATTCAAAACATAATGTGAGTTGTTGGAATCAAGAAGAGTATATAGGAATTGGAGTAGCAGCACATTCATACCTAGACAATAGAAGATATTCTAATTCTGAGAGTATAGACAAGTATATTGAGAATTATAATAACAGGCAGGTAAATGAAATTCAAGATAAGTTATCACAGGAAAAGGAATATATGATGCTTGGACTAAGAAAGTTAGAAGGAATTAAGATATCTGAATTTGAAATAAAATTTAATGAGAACCCTATATACCTTTTTAGAAATGAATTAAATAAGTTAGTGACATTAGAGTTAATAGAAATTGATTTAAATAATATAAGGCTAACAAATAAAGGTTTAGATTTAGCTAATATTGTTTGGCAAGAATTTATTTAGTCCGAATTTTGATATTAAATAAAACTAATAAAGCAAAGAGAGTACAATTTTTATAGTACTCTCTAAAATTTAAAATTATATCTGGCATGTTTGCGATTATAAAAATATCTCTTTATCTTACGAATTAAATAATATAGTACATAAATTATAATTATTAAGATTAAAGTTGCTTTTGCGATTAGATAGAATACATATCCCCACTTAGGTTGATTGTTTTCATCTATTATTAAATCAGTATTAATTAAATTGTCTAAATTCAAACGTCCATACCAAGTACGAGACTTGTTTGCTATTTCATTTTGATAATAATCAAAGTGATATGTAAAACCAAAATCTAATAGTGTTTTAGCATCGGCAAATTTAGATTGCTCAGTTGTATTACTAAAAGTAGAACCTAAAATAACTGCTATAAACTCCACTTGATCTATTTTTGCACTTGCAACTAAACAATTTTGAGCAGCATTAGTATAGCCTGTTTTAATACCTGTTGCATATTGGTAATAACCTGTTGAGGAACTATTAATTAAGTAATTTGAATTGTGCAATACTCTGTCATTTAATGGATAGATATTTGTAGATGGGAGTGTATAAGTCTCAGTAGAGACAATAGTTCTAAAATCATCTAAATCCATAGCATATTTTGCAATTAATGCTAAGTCATAAGCAGTTGTATGCATATTTTCATCATGCACGCCATTAGGATTAGTAAAATTAGTATTTTTACATCCCAATTTAACGGCTTTTTCATTCATCATAACTGCAAAGTTTGGTACATTACCAGCCACATATTCAGCTAGTACATTAGCTGCATCATTTCCCGAAGGAACAAGTAGAGCATATAGTAGATCTTGAACACTTAGTATTTCTCCAACTTGTATTTTTGAAACAGTGTATCCTTGTGGAACTGCAGATATAGCAGATTCGCTAACAGTAACTGGTTCATCAAGACTACAATTTTCAAGTACAAGAATAGCAGTCATCATTTTAACAGTACTTGCTGGATACATTGGAGTATAAGCTTCTCTTTGGTATAATATATCTCCTGAACTTTTCTCCATCAATAAGGCAGATGGTGCATATATATTCAAGTTAGATATTGCATAATCTAAATCCAACTGTTCAGTGCTAGAAGCCATTGAAATAGGGAAATTTATTAAATTAAATAATGTGATAATAATTAAACTTATAAAAAATATTTTACTTTTCATAACTCTTATCATAACATGAGACAAGACAGTAATTCAAGCAATAAATAGTAAAAAAATTAAAATTCACAATTTAGACTTATAAGTCATTGAAATTTTTAGTTTAAAAATGTAAAATAATGATATATAAATAGGAAGGAATGAGTATCATAGATTTAGATGAAAAATTTATTTTAGCGAGATTAGCAGATAAAATTAAAATCTGTAAAACTAGTAATAAAATTGTTAATACAGAATTTTTAAATATATATAAAATAGAGTTAATAAAAAAGGAATTAATTAGATTAAAAGAAAAAAATTATTTGCTTTTCGGAGGTTATGAAAATGCTGAATATAAAATACTTATACTATATCCTGAAAAGTTTAAGGAAGAATTTAATCTATATTTAAATAGTCAGCATTCTCGAATAGTAGAAAATGATTTACATAACATAATCAAAGCAATAAAAATTAAATTACCAAAGGAATTAATAGGAAAATATGAACATAGAGATTATCTAAGTGCTATTATGAAATTTGGACTTGCAAGAGAAAGAATAGGAGATATAATTGTTCATGATGATGGAGCTTATATAATAGTCTTAAATGAGAATGTAGAGTACTTAAAAAATTCTTTAAAAGAATTGATTAGATTTAGAAAAGCTGAAATAGATATAATTGATATTGAAGAAATTAAGGTAAAACCAAATCAATTTGAAGAAATAAAGATATCAATTAGTTCAAAAAGATTGGATAATTTAATATCAGAAATATCTAGAATTTCTCGAAAACAAGCAAATGAATTATTAAATAATGAAAGAATATTTATTAATTCTAAAATAGAAACAAAGGCATCAAAAGAGATTAAAGAAGGTGATATATTAGTAATAAGAGGAAAAGGTAAATTTAAAATAGAAGAGTTTATAGGAAATAATAAAAAAGGGAAAATTGTTACTAAGATATTAAAATATGTGTAATTACAGGCTAAAAAATATATTGAATTTATTTATAAGATAATATATAATAGGAATAAATTACGAGAAATGAGAAAAATGGGAGGGAATGGAAATGACTCAAGCAGATAAAAATTTTATAGATACATGTAAACAAATATTAGAACATGGTTATTCTTCAGAAGGAACTAATGTTAGGACAAGATGGGAAGACGGAAGTGAAGCAAATTATATTTCAGTAATAGGTGTTACAAATAAATATGACCTTGAAAAAGAATTTCCTATGATAACTCTAAGAAATAATACAAATACAGTAAAAAGAGCTATAGATGAGCTACTTTGGATTTGGCAAAAGAAATCAAATAATATTAATGAGTTGAATTCGCACATATGGGATCAATGGGCAGATGAAAATGGAAGTATTGGGAAAGCATATGGATATCAGATGCAAAGAAAATACGATTTCAAAACAAAATCTGGAATAAAAAACATAGATCAAGTAGACTATGTACTTTATCTGCTAAAAAATGATCCTTCTAGTCGTAGAATAATGACTAATATATTTAATTTTGAAGATTTAAAGGATATGAATTTAGAACCATGTGCATATGGTACACAATGGCTTGTAAAGGAAGGAAAATTGCATTTAATATTAAATCAGCGTTCACAAGATATGCTTGCTGCAAATGGATGGAATACAATGCAATATGCAGCACTTGTTCATATGTTTGCTCAGTGCACAGGATTGAAAGTAGGTACTCTTACACATAATATAGGAGATTGCCATATATATGATAGACATATACCTCTTATTGAGAAACTAATAATAGCAGAGCCAATGGATGTTACTCCACAATTAATAATACATAATGATACAAAAAATTTCTATGATTTTAAAGTGGAAGATTTTGAAATAGTTGGATATGATTATAATAAAAATATTAATCTAGGGAAAATACCTGTTGCAATTTAATCTAAATATATAGTACAATTATTAATTGTTTGTCCTTTTAAGAGAGTTATTAAATTTAAAAATAGGAGAAAGTATTTTATATGTTAAGTATAATAGTAGCAAAGGCAAAAAATAATGTTATAGGTAAAAATAATAAACTAATTTGGCATATACCAGATGATTTAAAAAGATTTAAAAATTTAACAACAGGTCATACAATAATAATGGGAAGGAAGACTTTCGAATCATTAGGAAGAGTTTTACCAAATAGATTTCACATAATATTAAGTACTGATGAGAATTATAAAGTAGAGAATGAAAATGTAAAAGTAATACATGATATTTCAGAATTAGATAAATATATAAAAGATACTGAAGAACATTTTGTAATAGGAGGAGCAATGATATATAAGTTGCTCATATCTAAATGTAATAAATTATATATAACACAAGTTGAGAAAGATTTTGAAGGAGACACTTTTTTTCCAGAAATAAATGAAAATGAGTGGAAAATAGTAAAAATACAATCAGGACCTAAAGATGACAATGACTTTGAATATAAGTATGTTGATTTGGCTAGAAAGGAATAGTATTTTAAATGGGGATTTCAATTGAAGAATACAAAAAAATGGTTGGAAATAATAATGCTGGAAAAAATCCTAGTAGACAGCTAATTGGTAGAATAAATCATGGAATAGGAGAGAATTTTGAGACACAAGTAGAAGATATATGTAGTATCTATGAAAGTAAGAAGTTAGCTAAGATAGAGAAAACACCTGAACCAATGAAAATATTAAAACATATTGAGGACGGAAGATTCGAAACTGTATTTACAAAAGTGGCTCAACCAGATTTTAAAGGAACTATTAAGGGCGGCAGGACAGTAGTTTTTGATGCAAAGTATACAGAAGCTGATAGAATAACGTATCAAGTTTTAAGTGATTTCCAAAGAGAGACACTATTACAATATAAGGAATTAGGAGCAATGGCATTTGTATTAGTTGGATTTGCAGATGGAGCAATATATAGGATAGACATAGAAACTTGGGCAAGTATGAAAGAAAACTTTGGAAGAAAATATTTAAAGCAAGAGGAATTAGAGGAAATGTCTTTGAGAGCACAAGATATAAAAGGTGTAACAGATTTTTTAAGAATAATGTAAAGGAGAATAGAAAAAATGATAGGATCAATAGAAGTTTTATGCCATAGTGCAATAAAAATTAATAATGGAGTTACTATTTATATAGATCCATTTAAGATAAAACAAGACTTTAATGATGCAGATTTAATATTTATTACTCATTCTCATTTTGACCATTATTCAGAAGAAGATATATTAAAAGTAAGAAAACAAAATACAAAAATAATATTAACTAGTGATATATTTGAGAATGCAAAAAGATTAGGCTTTGATAGAGATGATATTTTAGTAGTTGAACCTAGCAAAGATTATGAAATTAACAATCTAAAATTTAGTACAATACCTGCTTATAATTTAAACAAACAATTTCATCCTAAAGCAAATAATTGGGTAGGGTATATAATTAATTTAAATGGCGTTAGATATTATATTGCGGGAGATACAGATATAACGGAAGAAAACAAAAAAGTAAAATGTGATGTAGCTTTTATACCGATAGGAGGAACATATACAGTCACATATGCAGAAGCGGCAGAGTTAACAAACATGATAAAACCTAAGGTTGTAGTTCCAATCCATTATGGAGAGATAGTAGGAAGTAAAGAGGATGCAGTTAATTTTAAAAAATTATTAGATAAAGATATAGAATGTATTATTATGATATAGAAAATTATAAAAATAGATGAAATCGAATAGGTTATTATAAGATTTATATACAAATGATAATAAAGAAGTACATATTTATATGCACTTCTTTATGTATTGATAAAATTTCCTTGACAGGATGTTATTAGTCTATTCATAATTGCAGATCCAATTCCTTCATTTTTAACTCCTTCAATAATTATAATATCGGGAGAAAGATTATCTGCTTTTTTTAAATTAGAAAAGAGATCTCTAGCAATTTCGTTTAAATTAGATCCTAAATCAATTACTTTTTGAGATTTAAATTTATTTATATTTTTATGACTACACATTATAACAGGAAAACTATATGTATTTGCAATTTCATTTATTTTACATATTAATTTGTCATTATCAGAATTTATAACTAAGACGGATTTGCTAGTCAAAGTATAATGTTTATCATTATTACTTAGAAGATTAGAATTATTACTTTCATAGTCTTTAATAACTTTACCAGCAATTTCTTTTATTTGCTCATCTGTAATACTTCCAGGTCTTAAAATATGAGGGACACCATCAAGCACTTTAACAATCGTAGACTCTATTCCTATTGAACTATTCCCACCATCTATTATGCAATCTACGGTATCTTTAAAATCATTATATATATCATCAAACCTTGTTCCACTAGGTTTACCTGAAACATTTGCACTAGGTGCAGCTATTGGTACATTAGAAAGCTCTACTAGTTTTTTTGCAATAGTTCCGCTAGGCATACGTATTCCAACAGTATCTTGATTTGCGGTAAGAATAGAAGGAACAATTGCTTTTTTATTTAAAATAATAGTGAGAGGTCCAGGAAAGAATGTAGTCATCAATTTATATTCTAATTCAGAAATATCTTTGGCAACTCTATTAATCATTTCCATACTGCTTACTAACAAATTAATAGGATTATTTTCATTTCTTCCTTTTGCAATATATATTTTTTTAATAGCATTCTCATTTAAACCATTAGAACCTATCCCATAAACTGTTTCAGTAGGGAATAGAACAAGTCCACCATTTTTAATAATATCTGCTGCTTCTTGTAACTTTGAATAATCATTATTATTTTTTAAATCTAGAACTTTAGCCATGAGAAACCTCCTTGCTTAAAACATTTTTTTGAATAAATTTCATCTTATATTACATTTGTTAGTTTATATTGTATCATAAATAATGCTAAAAAACAAATGAAAAATCCGCTTAGTGTATGTTTTTAACAGTCCTATTTGGAGATTTATTTGATATGTAGGGATACATTGAATGTATCCCTACTGTTGACAAATTCAATTGTATGGTATAATAATAAATTATTATCTATTATTGCAACCGCAGTTACTATTGTAATTCATCATATTGTCATTGCTTTGAGTTACTGTCATATTGTTAACAGTATTGTCACCAATATCATTTAAATTTGTAATTAAATTTTTATTGTTCATATAAAACTTCTTTTGAGCAAGTTTATCTTGAACATTTCTTAATGCTTCACCAAATCTCTGGAAGTGAACAACCTCACGTTGTCTTAAATATTGTAAAACATCTACTACATCTGCATTATCACGACATAAATCTATTAGCTTTTCATAAGTTGCTCTTGCTTTTTGTTCTGCAGCTAAATCTTCTTGAAGATCCGCAATAGGATCACCCTTTACAGCTATATATGCTGCAGTAAAAGGTGTTCCAGAAGCAGATTGAGGATATACTCCAACACCATGATCTGTATAATATGGTCCAAGTCCACCTTTTTCAATTTCATTGATTGATGCATCATCTGTTAGTTGGTGTACAAGAGTTCCTACCATTTCAAGGTGAGCTAATTCTTCTGTACCATGATGTTGTCAATTAAAAAAATTTAATGGTATTGGCTGTACCATTTTAATAATTTTAGAGAAAAACCGAAAATTTGATTGAAAAATACATATATTTGTAGTACAATAATCTTCGAAAGGAAAGATTTAATGCAAGAAAAAGAATACATAGAAATTGGTAAACTAAATAAAGAACTTTTTGAAAAAATCGGTGAACATTTAATAACAAATGAAGTTATTTTTACTTATGAGAGAATGAATCATGTTGAAACAAAAAGAGTCCAATTATTTAATGAAGTAAAAGATATTTTGCCAAATGTTTTATATAATCCAGATTACATATATAAAGACTGGAACAACAGAAATAATACATTAGTATTGATTAAATCTATAGATGAGAAATTAAACTTAAATGTAGTATTAAAAATTGCAATATTAAATGATGAAAAACATACCAAAAATTCTATAATAACTATGATAAAAATAGGTAATAAAACTTTTAACAAAATAAAAAGAAACAAAAAAACTAACTTATTATTTGAAAAAACTAGACATTTATGAATAAAAGTTGTATAATTAAAGTACAATATAGAATAGTTATTTGAGGTGGTAAATTGTGTCAACCACGCACCCATATGGGTCAAAAGAGATGTAGGAAATGATACACCTACCAAATAACTAACAATCGAAGAGGGCTATGGAAACATAGCTCTTTTATTTATTTTTGCAAGCTTATAAATTTATTCAAACATTGCTAATCTTTTAGATTTATCAAGTTGTACGATGGGATGGGAATAGTATGGAAGATAAAAAAATTCTCTTCTTTTTTTTTATTACTTTAATATATTTTAAAGAGGCGATGTATATGGTATTAGAAGAATATACAATAGAAAATACCAAAATAAAATTTTATGATGGTTATATTTTAGAAGACATAAGTAATCAAAAAGAATATATAGATAATGTTATTATTAATTTAATAACAAAAATAAATCCTTCTATGTTGTAATTTGTCGCAATTACAGATATAATAATGACAAGTTAAAGACAAATTACAAGGAAAGGAGAAAATGTGCAAAATGATAGCACATATGCAATATATTTAAGAAAATCAAGAGAAGATATTGAAACAGAAAAATATGGTGAAGGCGAAACTTTAGCAAGACATGAGAAGATTTTAACTACTTTAGCTGAAAAGAGAAATCTACATATTTCAAAAATATATAGAGAAGTTGTAAGTGGCGAAACAATTAGCGAAAGAAAAGAAATGCAGAAACTTCTTAAAGATGTTGAGGATGAAAAATGGACAGGTGTTTTAGTTGTTGAAGTAGAAAGGTTGGCTCGTGGAGATACAGCAGACCAAGGCAGAGTTTCTAAAGCTTTTAAATATTCTCATACAAAGATTATTACACCTGTTAAAACTTATGATCCAGATAATGAATTTGATGAAGAATATTTCGAATTTGGTTTATTTATGTCTAGAAGAGAGTATAAAACAATCAATAGGCGTCTGCAAAGAGGTCGTGAGATTTCAGTCCAAGAAGGTAAATTTGTAGGAAATATTGCTCCTTTTGGCTATGATAGAGTTAAATTAGAAGATGCCAAAGGCTATAGACTATCTATAAACCAAAATGAAGCTCCTATTGTTAAGGAAATTTTTAGATTATATTCTTTTGAAAACAATACTATTAATTCGATTGTAAATAAGTTAAATAATATGAACTTAAAACCTAGAATTTCTGAAGAATGGTCTATTTCATCTGTTAAAGATATTCTTTCTAACCCTACTTATATTGGAAAATTAACCTGGAATAGAAGAAAGCAAAAAAAGAAAACAAAAAATGGACATATTATAATTTCTAGACCTCGTAATCAAGATTATTTAATTTATGATGGACTACATGAACCTATTATTGATAATAAAACATGGAAATTAGTACAAGAAAAAAGAAAACAAAATATTCCAAAAGTAAAACATAACAATGTTATTCAAAATCCATTAGTTGGCTTAGTGTTTTGTGAAAAATGTGGTAAACCTATGCAAAGAAGACCTTATAACGAAACTAATAATCCTGCAACTCTTATATGTTCTAATCCTAAATGTGATAACATAAGTTCCAAACTTTATATTGTAGAAGAAAAAATAATTGAAGCATTAAAGATATGGTTTAAAAATTATAAAGTAGATTATAAATCTAAAGCTAGCTCAAATTCTAATAACAATGAACTAAATGAAAAATCCATTAATATAGCTAAAAAGGATTTAGAAAAAGAAAATGCTAAACTTAATAAAATCTATGACTTTTTAGAAAATGGCATTTATAATAAAAATGAGTTTTTTAAGCGTTCAAAAGTTATTAAAGATAATATTGAAAGCCTAGAAAATAAATTAACAGAGTACAATGAACTTTTATCTAAAAGTACTCAATTACAAAACGAAAAAGAAACAATGATACCTAAATTAGAAAATATTATAGATTTATATTACAAACTTGAAACTGCTGAAGATAAAAATGTTTTATTAAAAAGCATTATTACTAAAGTTACCTATTTAAAGACTCAAAAAGCTATAAAGAAAGCCTCTGACCCAACCAATTTTGAATTACATATATACCCTAAATTATTGAAAAGCTAAATTTGTTGTATAATAATGAAAAATGTAATAAAATAAATAATATATAATTAAAAGGAGTAAAAAATGAAGCAAAATTTATATGAAGAATTACTTAAACAAAAGAATGAAGGAAAAAAGTTAGATTGGAATTCTATAACTAAAGAAGAATTAGAAAATTTATTTGAGGAACATAGTGATAGCACAATTGCTGAGCTATATGATATAACTAAATCACAAGTAACAAATAAAAGAAGAAAATGGGATATAAAACTATATAACTCTGCAATTAAAAAATTTTTAAATGAAGACACTAACAAAATTTTATTTAAAAACTTAAATCAAGATTCTAAGAATAGACTATTAAATGAAAAAAATATAGATTCTATCGCAATAGGTTTAACTCACTATTTATTTAGAAATGGGCCTGTAGAGGATATGCATAGTGAAGGAAAATTATCCCAAAATGATATGAAAACACTTAACAAATTTATGGTAAATAGAATTGCTGGTTTACTACAAATTATAAATAAAGAAGAATGGCTAAAATTAGAATTATTATTAGATTATTATAATACATATTTTCGGTAAAAGTTGGGATAAGCCTGTTGCTGATACAGAAGAAATAGATTTGGAGTATGAAAAATTTTTAGATAGAATTTAATATTTACAGTCAATAGCTAGAGTTGTAATTACTCTTCCTTTAGCTATTGACAACATTATGGTACACATTCTTCAGTACCAATATCATTTAATATAGCTTTAGCATTTTGATCAGGCATTCCAAATCTTTGGCTTAGATATCTTAAAGAAGCAGCAAGTTCTCCATCAGGACCGCCATATTGAGATATTATTACCTTAGCCAATCTTGGATCAGGATTTTTTATATTTATTGGATATTGCAAAGTTTTTTTATAATCCCACATAATTACATAATCCCCCTTTCCCAAGGCCATGGTTCTTCAAGCCATCTCCATTTATTACATGGATAATTTGCTGTTAATGGTCCATAGACTTTTTGATATTGAGTCTCTAAGTCTCTTAATGTTCTTGCATAATTATTGTGCAAGCATAGAGCTTGAGCGTCATCTGGATGAGTATCCAAATATAAATTTAATTCATCTAATGCAAAATCATATTCTTTGATTTTCATTAACATTTCTTTTCTATCATTATCGTAATCATTATTACAACAACAATTTCTTTCTTCTACATTATTGTCACATGATTCGTTATTCATCCATTACACCCCTCTCCAATACTATTAGTTTCTTTTATGAAGTCTATAAACTCCATTGATTGACCAGGGCAGTATGGATCAACTAGCTCAGGGAATATAGTTCCATTTTTTAATCCAACAGAAGGTTTAAAAGTTTTATTCATACATTGTATAGGAACATAACTTTGGGCATACATTGGATTCTCAGGGAAAATATTTCCACAATCATCATTATCATCATCATATCCGCAACCACAGTCATTATTATTATTGCAACAAGAATTATTTGAAACATTATTGCAAATTGTTTCATAATCACAAGAATTATTGTTATCCATATTATTCATACAACAACAATAATTACGTCTACATCTACGAGTGAACACTATTATTTCCTCCTTATAAGTTTTTTTATGATATAGGGAAATTAATTCCTATAATTATCATTAGTATAAAATATGCTAAATTATCGAAAAATGTTAAAAAATGAAAATTAAGAAAGGAATGATTGAAATAGAAATTATAGAATATTTACTACAATTAATATATCCAAATGTATGTGGAATTTGTGAACAAATAAATAAAAATAGCTTATGTGAAAAGTGCAAATTAGAATTAGATAAGAAAATAATTGGTAAAATTCATAATTATACTAACAATGTTTCAAAAATTTTTAATAAACATTACTATATTTTTAAATACGATGGTCAAATACGAAAATTATTGATTGATTATAAATTTAATAATAAGGCATATCTATATAAAACATTCTCACAAATTATTTTAAACAATACTAACATTATCAATTTTATAAAAAATTACGACATTATTATTCCAGTTCCAATTCATAAAAAAAGGTTTAATACAAGAGGATATAATCAAAGTGAATTACTTGCAAAAGAAATAAGTAAAAAATTAAAAGATGTTGATTTTAGAAATGATGTATTAATTAAAATTAAAGATAATACTGCACAAAGTACATTAAATAAAAAAGAAAGAATTTTAAATGTAAAAGGGGCATATAGAATTAAAAATGAAAAATTTATAAAAGAAAAAACAGTACTTTTAATTGATGATATATATACAACTGGAAATACAGTAAATGAATGTTCGAAAGTATTAATGGAAAATGGAGCAAAAGAAATAGGCATTTTTACAATTTCAAAAGATTAAAATTTTATATTTAAATAAAATGTATAAAAATTTCCTTAAGTGTAATAATAAGTTTATAAAAGAAAAATTTATTTCTACATAAATTGCAAATTTATGAAAATGCAATTTACTAGAATAAAACAATTATATAAATTAAAAACAAACTTAAAGGAGGAAATACGAAATGAAAGCAACTGGTGTAGTAAGAAGAATAGATGATTTGGGAAGAATAGTAATCCCAAAAGAAATAAGAAGGATACTTCATATAAAGGAAGGAGATCCTTTAGAGATATTTACAGATAGAGAAGGAGGAGTAATTTTAAAAAAATATTCTCCTATTGGAGAACTTTCAGAGTTCGCATCTGGGTATACTGAAACTCTATCAAAGACAACTGGTCATATAGCATGTATTACAGACAAAGATACTGTTATAGCTGTATCTGGAGGTCCTAAAAAAGAATTCCTAGAGCAGAATTTATCTTCCGAATTAGAACAATTATTAGAAGATAAGGAGATTTATACGAGTAGTGATAATAATGAGATATCAATACCGATAACTCAAAATGATAATAGAGATAGAAAATTTAATTCTCAAGTTGTTTATCCTATAATTTCTCAAGGAGATGTTGTTGGAAGCGTAATATTAATGTCTAAAGATGCACATACTAAAATGGGAGAGACAGAATACAAATTAGTTCAATCTGCAGCAGGTTTTTTAGGAAGTCAAATGGAGATATAATACAAATTTATTATAGAATAAGGAGAGGGACTTATGCAAAATATGCATAAGTCCCTAACATTATTATGTTTCAATATTCAATTTTTGGTGGCTAAAAAACTACACTGAACTTCATTATTATTCCATTCGTAAGATAGATTTCTAGATTTTAAAATCAAGTCTATATCATAATAGCCCAAAAAAATATGCATTTTGGACCATGGATACTTATCAGCCCAACTAAAGAAATGTGATATTTCTTGCTCAAATGAAATAGCAAAGAAAATCGAAGTTGTACTTACAGAGTGCGCTTTCATCGTTTGTTCGCAAAATGTTTGACTATCTTTGACAATCAAATCTATCTTCTTTTGAACTTCAACTAAAAACTGTTGATATCGACTAGTATATTTTTTGTCAAAAAAAGACAACAGTTTTTCTTTTGTTAAAATGCCCCGATTAATAGTGTGAGCCACGTACATAAATATTACCCTCCTGTTAAAAATAGTATTTTAAGCTAACGAAATTTATTATAACACTTTTTATAAAAAAAGCAACTTTTTTACAATTATAATTGAATTTTGTTTAATAATATAATATAATTATTTATGTATAAAATAGGAAGAGGTAGATTATGAACGCGATTGAGATTAGAAACAAATATTTAAATTATTTTAAATCAAAAGGACATGTTGTCATACCAAGTGCACCATTAATTCCAGAAAATGATCCATCTGTTTTATTTACAACTGCTGGTATGCAACCATTAGTGCCTTATTTATTAGGTCAAAAGCATCCACAAGGTACTCGTATTACGGATTATCAAAAATGTTTAAGAACAGTAGATATCGATGAAGTTGGAGATAATAGACATTTAACATATTTTGAAATGTTAGGAAATTGGTCTTTAGGAGATTATTTTAAACAAGAATCAATACGTATGAGTTATGAATTTTTAACTAGAGAATTAGGTATTCCAGTAGAAAAATTATCTGTAACTTGCTTTGGTGGAGACGAGGACTGTGCTAAGGATGAAGAAAGTGCAAGAATCTGGAAAGAAGCAGGAATTCCACAGGAAAGAATATATTTTTTCGGAAAAGAAGATAATTGGTGGATAGCAGGAGAAACTGGACCTTGTGGACCAGATACAGAAATGTTTTATGATACAGGTAAGCCTAAATGTTCTCCACAATGTAATCCGTCTTGTGGTTGTGGTAAATATGTTGAAATCTGGAACAATGTATTTATGGAATTTTATAAAAATGAAGATGGCACATATAAAAAATTGAAACAAAGAAACGTTGATACAGGACTTGGACTTGAAAGAATAAATATGTTATTACAAGGTAAAGAAACGCCTTATGATACAGAACTTTTTGAACCTGTAATGAAGAAATTATTAGAATTAACTCCTTACAAAGAAAATCTTCAAAGTAGAAGAATTGTTGCAGAGCATCTACGTGCTAGCATGATGATTATTGCAGATGGAGGAAGACCATCTAATGTCGATAGAGGATATATATTAAGAAGGTTAATTCGTAGAATGGTAAGACACCTAAATAAACTAGAAATAAATTTAAATGAAATATCTGCATTAGCTGATATTTATGTAGACACTCTTAAAGAGATGTATCCAGATTTAGAATTAAAAAGAAATGAAATAAAGCAAGTAATTAATGAAGAAAAAGATAAATTTGTTAAAACTCTTGAACATGGTCAAAAAGAATTAGAAAAAATCTTGAATAAAGCTAAACAAGATAATAGAGTAACATTAGATCCATCAACAATATTCAATCTTTATGAAACTTATGGATTTCCACCAGAGGTTACAAAAGAAATCGCTGAAGAACAAGGATATTCTGTAGATCTTAGTGAATTCGACAAATTATTTAAAGAACACCAAGAAAAATCTAAAATGGGTTCTGATAAAAAATTTAAAGGTGGGCTAAGTGGCAGTGGTGAAATGGAAACTAAATATCATACAGCTACTCACCTTCTAAATGCTGCTTTAAAAGTAGTTCTAGGACCAGATACACATCAGTCTGGAAGTAATATTACGCCAGAAAGAATGAGATTTGACTTTCCATGTGATCATAAATTGACTGATGAAGAAAAGAAACAAATTGAAGATTTAGTTAACAAATGGATAAATGAAGATTTAGTTGTTACAAAAGTTGAGATGAATAAAGAAGATGCAGTTGCTTCAGGAGCAGAAGCAATGTTTATAGAAAGATATCCAGATATTGTAACAGTGTATTCTATAGGAGATGTGTCAAAAGAAATTTGCATGGGACCACATGTAGAGAATACAAAAGTATTAGGACATTTTAAAATTCAGAAAGAGGAATCATCATCAGCAGGTATTCGTAGAATTAAGGCAATTTTAACGGATTAAAATGCATTGTTAGAAAGTTTTAACCAATAAAAACTGTTTTTCGATATATAGCTTATAGAGAAAGGAAAGATAAAAAATGGCAGATTGCATATTTTGTAAGATAGTAAATGGAGAAATTCCATCAAATAAAGTTTATGAAGATGACAATGTTTTGGCATTCAAAGATTTAAATCCTCAAATGCCAGTTCATATACTTGTTATCCCCAAAAAACATATTGAATCTATAATAGATTTAAAAGAAGAAGATGAAAAATTAGTTGGAAAAGTATTTACAGCTATTAATAAAATAGCTAATGACATTGGTGTAGATAAAGAAGGATTTAGAGTTATATCTAATTGTGGGCAAGATGCAGGACAAACTGTTAAACATCTACATTTTCACGTACTAGCAGGAAAAAAGATGAGTGAAAAAATTGTTTAAATGAACTAAAAGAGTGATATTTAATTATCACTGAAAGATAAGTGAAAAGTAATATAAGTATACATTTTCACTAGAAAGGTAAATCAGATGAAAAAATATAGTAAATTTTTAACACTATTATTAATTATATTAGCAATATCATTAGTAGTTTTAGTAGTGTATTCAATATATACGTTATATAATGATTATATAGCAGATAAATCTGCTGGAGATTTAATGGAACAATTTGAAAATAACTATGAGTCTAATTCGGATCAAGAAGAACCTGAAGGGAATGTGTCACCAGAAGAAGGTGAAAATGAGATTGATGTTGGAAACGAGAATGCAAATGATAATAGCCCTACACAAACACAATCACAAGGTAAAACTTCATCTGGAGGTAGTTCCTCATATAGTGTAGGAACTACCTATCAAGGGTACAAAGTAATAGGAATTATATCAATTCCAAAACTTAAGATCCAATATCCTATATTCAAGAATGATAATTCTACAACTTTAAAAGTGGGAACTGCAGCTATTTATCCAGGTCCAGATACAGTAGAAGAAGCATTAAATAAACCAGGAAATGTAGTAATTGCTGGACATAATTACAGAAATAGTAGAATGTTTTCAAAAATACATACTTTACAAGAAGGAGACTCTATTTATATAACTAATATCTCAGGAGTACAATTACAGTATAAAGTATATTATAACTATACTATTTTGCAAGAAGATTTTAATTATGCCACTAGAAACACAAATGGCTATCCAGAAATTTCTTTAACTACTTGTACTAATGATGCAAGTACTAGAACTATTGTATGGGCTAGAGCAGAAAACTATTAGATGATATAGAAATACTAAAAATCTAAGAAAAATAT
The DNA here is from genome assembly GCA_947626025.1 of uncultured Clostridia bacterium. GTDB lineage: Bacteria > Bacillota > Clostridia > TANB77 > CAG-508 > CAKPSH01. Next base: position 9,884 of record CANQQQ010000019.1, on the reverse strand, counting down.
CGAATTAGCTAAAAAAATATGGTATAATATATATGAGTTAAAATATATTAAATTTATAAACATAAATAAAGAAGTTATTGAAATTATGTGCAAGGAGGAAATGGATATGAAAAAAGAATATGGAAATTTGTTATCGATTATTCTAGTTATTGCAATAATTGTAGTTATTTCAATATTAGGATTTTTAGGATACAAAGTGTATACAAGTGATAAAACTAATAAACAGGCACATGATGGAGTTGCAGATTTTGATCAAAATGTAGCTAATAATGCAAATTCTTCAAATAATAATGAAACATCTTCTGATAATAATGAAAATTCATCTTTAGGAGAAATATTGAGCGGTTTAGGTGGCGAAGATGAAAATTCTATATATCAGCAACAAGGTAATAAAGAAACTACTTATCAAGGTTATAAAGTAATTGGAACAATATCTATTCCAAGTATAAATATTGAATATCCTATACTTGAAAAAGACACTGATGCAGCATTAAAGATAGCGATAGTAGCAAAATATCCTCAAGATGACAGAGCAAATGCAGTAAATAAGCCAGGAAATCTTGTGCTTTGGGGACATAATTATAAAAATGGAACCTTTTTTTCAGATATTGATAAATTAACAACAGGCTCAAAAATCTACATAAAAGATATTTCTGGAACTAAATTAGAATATCAGGTTTATAATATATATACAACTACTGATTCTAATTTTACGTATGCAACACGTGATACTGGAGGAGCAAGGGAAATATCTCTTTCTACTTGTGATAATGAATCAGGAAAAAGGACAGTTATATGGGCTAAAGAGACATAAATAATTTGGAAGGATTGAAACAAAAATGGAAATTATAGATGGAAAATCACTTGCGACTAGTATTAGAGAAGGGTTAAAAAGCGATGTACATAAATTAAAAAAGAAAGGTGTATCTCCTAATTTAGCTGTAATTCTTGTAGGAGAGGACAAGGCTTCTCAAATATATATAAAAAATAAAAGCAAAGCATGTTTAGATGTAGGAATTAATTATGAAGAATTCTTCTTAAGCAGTGATACAACCATGGAACAATTACTTTCATTAATTGATAGACTTAATAATAGAGATGATATACATGGTATTTTATTACAAAGTCCAATGCCAAAACATTTAGATATAAATGAAGCATTTAGAAGAATCTCACCTGAAAAAGATGTTGATGGTTTTAACCCTGTGAATGTAGGAAAGCTATGTTTAAATCAAGATGGATTTGTTTCTTGTACACCTGCAGGAATAATGAAAATGTTTGAAAAATATAATATTGAAATAGAAGGCAAAAATGCAGTAGTATTAGGGAGAAGTAATATTGTAGGAAAACCAATGTCATTATGTTTATTAAATAAAGATGCAACAGTTACTATATGTCATTCAAAGACACAAAATCTGTCTGAAATAACTAGAGGTGCAGATATAATAGTAATTGCATTAGGGAAGCCAAAATTTTTAACAAGAGATATGGTAAAAGAAGGAGCAGTTGTAATAGATGTTGGTATAAATAGAACTGAGGGTGGATTAGTAGGCGATGTGGATTTTGATAATGTTAAAGAAGTCGCATCATACATAACACCTGTACCTGGAGGAGTAGGACCTATGACTGTTGCAATGTTAATGAGCAATGTAGTAAAGGCTGCTACACGTAGCATAAAAAATTCATAAAATTCGTTAATAATTTTATAGGGGGATAAAAAAAGGGAGCATAAATTATTTATGTTCCTTTTTATATTGCAATTTAGATAAATAACTTATATTACCTAATTAAATAACAAAAGAATGTGTAAAATTTTATTATTAATATACAGTAAAGGAGAATTCGTATGAAAGTAATAAAACTCTTTGATAAAGATTATCCAGAGAAGTTGAGAAATATTGATGATCCACCAAGAGAATTATATGTCTTAGGTAATGAAAAAATATTAAATGAATTTGGCTTAGCAATAATAGGATGTAGACAATACTCTGAATATGGTAAAAAGGTAGCAAAAGACATAAGCTTTAAATTAGCAAAAAGAGGAATAAATATAATAAGTGGATTAGCAAAAGGGATAGACAGCTTTGCACATGTAGGGTGTATGGTCGCAGGAGGGAAAACAATTGCAGTATTAGGAAGTGGATTTAATAATATATATCCTAAAGAGAACATTGAAATATTTAATGAGATAATTAAAACAGGAGGTGCTGTTATAACAGAATATCTGCCTGATGTAAAACCTATAGGCACCAATTTCCCCTTTAGGAATAGAATTATAAGTGGTTTGAGTGATGGAGTTATTGTAATAGAAGCCACAAAAAAGAGTGGAACTATGATAACAGTTGATTATGCATTAGAGCAAGGTAAAGAGATTTTTGCAGTTCCACGGAAATATAAATAATAGTTCTTCTCAAGGCACAAATGAAATGATAAGAGAAGGTGCTAAGATTGTTACTTGTATAGATGACATATTAGAAGAATACATTCATATCAGCAGGTAAATCCGCTTCAAATACCATTTTTTTCTTCGTTATAGGATGAATAAAATTAACTTTATAAGCATGCAAAGCTTGTCTATCTATCAAATCAGTTGAATGACCATATAAAGTATCTCCAATTATAGGATGTCCGATATAAGCTGAATGCACACGAATTTGATGAGTACGTCCGGTTTCAAGCACAAAATGAACTAAAGATAGACAATTATTAATATTTTTTATCATTTCATAGTGAGTAATGGCATTATCTCCAGTATTAAAATCAACACATCTTTCAATTATACTCTCATTTTTTCTGGCTATAGGAGCTGATATTGTTCCTTTTGGATTTGATAAAGTTCCTTCTAAAATACCAATATATTCTTTTTTAAATATGTTTGATTTCATTTGACGGATAAGCATTTCTTGTATATATTCATTTTTGGCAAATATAACAATACCTGAAGTATCTTTGTCTAGTCTATTAACAATTCTAATTCTACGTTTAAGTCCAATTAAATCAAAATAGGATTTTACTCCATTAGATATACTATCAAAGAAATGATTACATGATGGGTGTACAGGTATTCCTGATGGTTTATTTATAATTAATAAATAATCATCTTCAAAGATGATATTTAATTTCATATCTACTGGAACAATATTATCATATTCTTCATCAAAATTTAAGTCAATGGAAACTATATCTCCAATTTTTAAATTATTAAAGCTAGGAGATACAACTTCACCATTTAGAAATATCTTATTAGAAGATATCAAACGTTTTAATAATCTATTAGAAATATTAAATTCTTCTTTAAGAATTTGTTTTATATTATAAAATCTATTGTCAATTATAGTATATTTTAAATCACACATAAAGTTTTCCTCCTCTTGTCCAATACATACATTATAGTAATTAATCTTAATTTTATCAATAAATTTTTTATATAAAGTAAACTAAATATTAATGTCAAAGAATTAAAAATCTTTTTTATTAGTTGATAAAAAAAACATAATATAGTAAACTAATTCTAGTTAGACAATAAAATTATTGAAGGAGATTTTTATGAAATTATATTTATCTTCATATAAACTTGGAAATAAAACCGAAGAATTAAAAAAATGGATTAGAGAAAATAATAATCGAATATGCTTAATACCAAATGCAAAAGACGCCTATTTGAAAACCAAAGAAAAACAAGAAAGTATAGATTTTGATATAAAAGAACTAGAGTATTTAGGATTTAATGTTACATTATTATCATTAAAAGATTATTTTGGTAAAGAAAAAGAACTATTAAAAAAAATTAAAGAGTTCAACGCTTTTTATGTAATAGGTGGCAATGTATTTACTTTAAGGCAAGCAATGTATTTAAGTGGCTTTGATAAATTTATAAATTCAATAAAAAAGCAACCAAATTACTTATATGTTGCATATAGTGCGGGTATTAGCGTTCTTGCAAATGATTTACATGGCTTAGACATTTGCGATGCCCCCAATATAAATGCATATAATATAAATACTATTTGGGATGGACTTGGATTTTTTAATTATTTATTATTACCACATTATCAGTCTAAACATAAAGAAACAAAGCTCATAGACAGTTGTGTAGAATATTGTAAAATAAATAATATAAAGTACAAGACTCTAAAAGATGGCGATGTAATTATAGAAAGTACAATATAATTCACATGAATACTCGATTGTATAGTATAATTTTGATATAACAGTATCTGCGTATTATAAAATTTTGAGCTAACACAAAAATCCAGCTTATAAGTTGGATTTTTATGTTTATTTTAAATCTAAAAATATATAATACCTCTTGTCTTTTTAATCATTTTGCTATATAATATTTACATTATAAATATCTAAATGGAGGAAGTATAAATGTCTTTTATTGAAGAAATAAAAAATAGAGCAAGAAGCAATAAAAAAACGATAGTATTACCCGAAGCTAGTGACATTAGAACTATTGAAGCTGCATCAAAGGCATTAAAAGAAGAGGTTGCAAATATTATTTTATTGGGAAATAGAGACGAAATTAACAAATTAGCAAGCACTAATAATTTGGATATATCAAAAGCAGAAATAATTGATCCTGCACATTCAGATAGATATAATAGATATGTAGAAGAATTTTATAAACTAAGAAAAGAAAAAGGAATGACATTAGAAAAGGCAAAGGAGTTTATGCTTGATAATGTTTATTTTGGAATGATGCTAGTTAAAATGAATGAGGCAGATGGAATTGTCTCAGGTGCAATACATTCAACTGCAGATACATTAAGACCAGCATTACAAATTTTAAAAACAGCACCAGATACAAAATTAGTTTCTGCTTTTTTTGTTATGGTAGTTCCTAATTGTGAATACGGCGAAAAAGGAATTTTTGTATTTGGTGATAGTGGATTAAATGAAAATCCAGATGCAGAAAGTCTTTCAGAAATAGCAATATCATCAGCCAATAGTTTTGAAAAATTAACTAGGAAACAATCAAAAGTAGCTATGCTTTCTTATTCTACAATGGGAAGTGCAAATTCTGAATTAACTGAAAAGGTAGTAGAGGCAACACGAATTGTTAAAGAAAAATCGCCAAATTTATTAGTTGACGGAGAATTGCAATTAGATGCTGCTATAATACCAGAAGTAGCAAAATCTAAGGCACCATCAAGTAAAGTAGCAGGATATGCAAATACATTGATATTTCCAGATTTAAATGCTGGAAATATAGGTTACAAATTAGTACAACGTTTAGCGAAGGCAGAAGCTTATGGTCCAATTTGTCAGGGAATTTCACGACCAGTTAATGATTTGTCTAGAGGTTGTTCTGCTGATGACATTTTAGGAGTAATTGCGATTACATGCGTTCAAGCGCAAGAAATATAAAATTTTATAAGAAAGGAAAAAGAAATGAAAATTTTAGTTTTAAATTGTGGAAGTTCATCATTAAAATATCAATTAATTGATATGGATACAGATGAGGTTATGGCATCAGGAAAATATGAAAGAATAGGAGAAAAGGAAGCTTTTATAACTCATAAAGCATGCGGACAAAAAGTTACTATTGAACATACGGCAATGGATCATACAGAGGCAATAGATTTTACACTAAAACAATTAGTAAATCCAAAGTACAAAGTAATAGATAGTTTAAATGAAGTTAATGCTATTGGTCATAGATTAGTACATGGTGGAGAAAAAATAAGTCAATCAGTTATAATAGATGATACAGTTATAGAAGTTCTAAAAGAATGTACAGATTTAGCTCCACTTCATAACCCAGCAGGAATTATGGGAATAGAAGCTTGTAAAAAAGTTATGCCAGGCAAGCCAATGGTAGGAGTATTCGATACAGCATTTCATCAAACAATGCCAAAAGATAAATACTTATATCCTATTCCTTATGAATACTATGAAAAATATGGAATTCGTAAATATGGTTTCCATGGGACTTCGCATATGTATGTGTCTACAAGACTTGCAGAGATTTTAAATAAAGATATTAAAGATTTAAAAATAATAACATGTCACTTAGGTCAAGGTTCAAGTGTATGTGCTGTTAAAGGTGGCAAGTCAATAGATACTTCAATGGGATTAACTCCACTTGGAGGATTACCAATGGTAACTCGTTCAGGAGATCTTGATCCATCAGTTGTAACATTTATAATGAAAAAGGAAAATATGAAACCAGAAGAAGCAGATAATATGCTAAATAAAAAATCAGGGTTAACGGCAGTATCTGGTATGGTTCCTGATTTTAGAGAAATAGAACTTGCATCATATGATGAAAACAATGAGAGAGCACAAATTGCAATTAAACAATTTACATATACAATTGCAAGTTATGTTGCAAAATATGCTGTTGCTATGGGCGGAGTTGATTATATTGTATTTACAGGTGGAGTAGGAGAAAATCAAATAAATATACGTAAAACTATCTGCGAACAATTAGCATTTATGGGGGTTGAATTAGATATAGATGCTAACAATTCACGTGGAGAAGAAAAGATGATATCTAAAGCCAATTCTAAAGTAAAAGTATATGTAGTTCCAACAAATGAAGAATTAATGATTGCAAAAGAAACTGAAAGATTAATAAAATAAAAGGAGGAAATAAATATGTCAAAGATTTTAGAAGATATTTCAAGAACTTTTAATGAATTTTTATTATTACCAAATTTAACAACAGAAGGATGTATACCAGATAATGTATCATTAAAAACTCCTCTTGTTAAGTTTAAAAAAGGTGAAGAGCCAAAATATTCTGCAAACATACCAATGGTATCAGCAATAATGCAATCAGTTTCTGGAGAAAAAATGGGAGTAGCACTTGCAAGAGAAGGCGGTATGTCTTTTATATATGGTGCACAATCTATAGAAGATCAAGCTAATATGGTTTATAGAGTAAAAAAGCATAAAGCAGGTTTTGTTATAAGTGATGCTAATGTAAAAAGTGGTGCGACTTTAGGAGAAGTTATGGAACTTGTAGCTAAAACTGGACATTCAACTGTAATCGTTACAGACGATGGTACTTCATCAGGAAAGTTTTTAGGTATTGTTACAAATAAAGATTACAGACCTTCTAAAGATGATAGAAATGCTCCTATAGATAATTTTATGACTCCACGAGAACGAGTTATTAGTGCTAGAAAAGGAATAACATTATCTGAAGCAAATAATATAATTTGGGAAAATAAAATAAACTGCTTGCCAATATTAACTGAAGATGATCATTTAAAATATTTAGTATTTAGAAAAGATTATGAAGAAAGAAAAAATAATCCAAATTCTCTATTAGATGAGAATAAGCGTTATATAGTAGGTGCAGGAATAAATACTAGAGATTATGCAGAAAGAATACCAGCATTAGTAGATGCAGGAGTTGATATATTATGCATGGATTCTTCTGATGGATATTCTGTATGGCAAAAGAATACTATAGATTTTGTAAGAAATAAATATGGTGATAATGTAAAGATTGGAGCAGGTAATGTAGTAGATGCAGAAGGATTTAGATATTTAGCAGAAGCAGGAGCAGACTTCATTAAAGTTGGTGTAGGTGGAGGATCTATTTGCATTACTAGAGAAACAAAGGGAATAGGTCGTGGACAAGCTAGTGCATTAATAGATGTTGTTAATGAAAGAAATAAATATTATGAAGAAACAGGAATATATATACCAGTTTGCTCAGATGGTGGAATTGTTTATGATCATCATATAACTATAGCACTAGCACTTGGTGCAGATTTTGTTATGATGGGAAGATATTTTGCTAGATTTGATGAAAGTCCTACAAGAGTATTAAAAATAGGAAATAACTATGTAAAAGAATATTGGGGAGAAGGATCAAATAGAGCAAGGAATTGGCAACGATATGATATGGGTGGAAAAGCAAAAGATAAACTTGCATTTGAAGAAGGAGTTGACTCTTATATACCATATGCTGGACCATTAAAAGATACTTTAGATGTAACTATTTCAAAGATAAAGTCAACAATGTGTAACTGTGGAGCTACTTCAATTCAAGAATTGCATGATAAAGCGAGATTGACCCTTGTATCTCAAGTTAGTATAACAGAAGGTGGAGCACATGATGTTATATTAAAGGAAATTGACAAATCATATAAAAATTAGTTTACATCATTTATATTCTATTAAAAATTCCAGCTTAAAAGCTGGAATTTTTAATATTTTATTCCCATTCAATTGTTGCAGGTGGCTTTGAGGTTATATCATAAACAACTCTATTTATATGTTTTACTTCATTTACAATTCTTGAAGATACTTTTTCTAATATATCATAAGGAATTTTTGCCCATATTGCGGTCATAAAATCTGACGTTTCTACAGCTCTTAATGCAAGAGTGTAGTCATATGTCCTTCCATCTCCCATAACTCCAACAGAGCGTAAATTTGTAAGAACTGCAAAGTACTGATTCAAGCTCTTATCTAATCCTGCAAGTGCAATTTCTTCTCTAAATATAGCATCTGCATCTTTTAAAATTTCAAGTTTCTCATCTGTGATATCTCCAATTATACGAATAGCAAGTCCTGGACCAGGAAAAGGTTGACGATATACTAAATAATCAGGAATACCTAATTCTAATCCAGTTTTTCTAACTTCATCCTTAAATAAATCTCTTAATGGTTCAACGATTTCTTTGAAATCAACATAGTCTGGAAGTCCTCCAACATTGTGATGGCTTTTTATAGTTTGGCCTTTTCCAGCACCACTTTCAACAACATCTGGATATATAGTCCCTTGAACTAGAAAATCAACTTTTCCAATTTTTTTTGCTTCCTCTTCAAATACTCTTATGAATTCTTCACCGATAATTTTTCTCTTTTTCTCGGGATCTGTAACACCTGCAAGTTTTGCTAAAAAACGGTTTTTAGCATTAACTCTAATCAAATTTATATCATATTGTTCTCGGAAAACTTTTTCGACTTCGTCACCTTCATTTTTACGAAGAAGTCCATGATCTACAAATATACAAGTTAAATTTTTGCCTATGGCTTTATTTAATAAAACAGCTGCCACTGAAGAATCAACACCACCTGAAAGAGCACATAGAGCTTTACCATCTCCAATTTTTTCCCTTAATACTTTTATAGAATCCTCAACAAAAGAAGACATATTCCAATCTCCAGAACAATGACAAATATTGTATACAAAATTTCTAATAATTTTAGTACCATTTTTAGTTAGATTTACCTCAGGATGAAATTGTATTCCATATATTTGCTTAATATCATTAGCAATAGCTGCATTAGGACAATGAGAAGTATGTCCGATATTTTTAAATCCTTCAGGTAATTCTTTTACAAAATCAGTATGACTCATAAGACATACATTTTGATTTTCAAATCCATCAAATAGAGGAGAAGTATTATCTATATCTACTACTGTCTCTCCATATTCACGTTTATTAGCTTTTTCAACATTTCCGCCAAGCAAGTAACTAATTAATTGCATACCATAACAAATACCAAGCACTGGTATACCAAGATCTAAAATTTCTTTATTGCACATTGGTGAATCTTTTTCATAAACACTAGAAGGTCCTCCGGTAAATATAATTCCTTTTGGATTTTTCTCTTTAATTTCTTCAATTGATATATTGTAAGGTACTAGTTCTGAATAAACATTGCATTCACGAACTCGTCTTGCAATTAATTGATTATATTGTCCATAAAAATTTAAAATCAGTATAGTTTCTTTATTTTTCACTATTTTTCCTCCTATTAAAAAATATGTATATATTTTATCATAATGACTATAAAAAGTAAACAAAACACGCATATTTTTAACTATTTGTCTGTAGGTTTGTCAAACATATGTCACACTTTATTGATAAATATAGTGTTTGAAATACCTGATATAACTTATAAGCTCT
>CANQQQ010000018.1 GCA_947626025.1 uncultured Clostridia bacterium | reverse complement strand
TTAGAAAATACAGATACAGTAACATATATATACGACGCGCAAGACTTAATAGAATTTAGAGACAGTGTAAATGCAGGAAACAGCTACGCAGGAAAAACAGTACATGTAATGGCAGACATAGACTTAATTGATGTATGTTCACCAACAATAGGTTCATTTGAACCGATAGGAGTAAGTACAGATGAAAAAGGAACCACAATCTACATCTCATTTGCAGGAACATTCGATGGAAATTATCATACAATAAGTAATTTGTATATGAATAGTGGCAAATATAATAAAGAAGCACTATTTTTGGCAAATGCGAAGAACAGTGTGATACAGAATTTAATATTAAGTGATATATATATTAAGAACACTTTTTCTGTGCATGATACGAGTACAGTGGTGGCAGGAATATCAATTGAGAATAATGGAACAATACAAAATTGTGGTATAGAAAGTGGAACTATATTTGCCAAAAGAACAGCTGAAGTTTCAGGAAGTTTGTATCGTCACGCAATGGCAACTGGTATAGCAGTATTTTCATATGGAGAAATAAACTCTTGTTACAATAAAGCAAATATTATTGTAGAAAATGTAGTAACAACGAAAGGGGCATCTAATGCTGCTGGTATCCTAGGACAAGCTGGATATGGAAATAGAGTGTTAAATTGTTATAATACAGGTAAAATAACTGCAACTGCGAATTATAATATGATAAGTGGTATTATTGCTGATACATGGGACTATGGAGACGGTAATATAATATCAAACTGTTATAATATAGGAACTCTTCAAAATGGAGGAGGTACAAATGTATATAAAGCAGGTATAAAAGGAAGAGGCTCAAATGGAGGAATACCAAGTAATTGTTATTGTGTAACTGAAAATGTTTACTCTTATAACTATAATAATATGAAATCATATAGTACTGCAGGAGTAGTAGCAAAAGAAAAAATAAAAGACTTAGCCCCAACTTTAGGCTCAGCCTATGAAAATGACGACTGGGGAATAAATGATGGATACCCAATCCTGTGGTGGCAAGCACCAACAGTAGAGTTAAATAAGAAACAAGCATATATAGAAGAAGGAGAAGAAATACAATTAAATATAGTAAAAAATGATACAGTAGTAGAAATATTAGGAACAGATGTAAATGTCCAAGACTTTGACTGGACAAGTTCAAATGAAGATATAGCTACTGTTGATAGTGATGCAAAAATAAGAGGATTAAAAGAAGGATACACTACAATATATGGAAAATATACAAGTGACGAAGGAAAAGAATTATATGCAATGTGCATAGTAAATGTAGCCCCAAAAGATGAGAAAGCAATGTCACAAATAGAGACAGGAGAAAATATAACAGCAATATTGAAACCAGATGGAACAGTATGGACAATAGGAAATAATGCAAATGGGGAACTAGGAATAGGCGAACAAGGAGGAGATATATTTGACGTAGGAGAAAGAATAGCAGAAGCGAAACAAGTAAAAATAAATGAAAATGATTATTTAACAGATGTAGTAAAAATAGCAGTAGGGTCAAAACATATATTAGCATTAACCAAAAATGAAGAAGTATATGCATGGGGAGATAATACATATGGGCAGTTAGGTCGGAGCGAGAGAAACAGTAGGAAGCGAAAGCAATTTCGGTTCTAATGTTTCGCGAGCAGCGCTTGGAAATTCTGCGGAGCAGAATTTACTGGGAGTTGATAATACAGAATTCTCAAATTATGCGATAAAAGTTTCAGGCGAAGGAGGCTCAAGTACCTTATCAAGAATAGTAGATATAAGTGCAGGAGCGTATGGAAGTAGTGCGATAAATGAGTTCGGCTGGGTATATGTATGGGGAAATGGAACAAATGGAGAAATGGGAAATGGAACTACAACGACAAATAAAGCACCAGTAAAGACGACGTTAAATACAGGGATATCAGTATCAACAGGAGCAGGACACAATGTAGCATTATCACATAGTGGAAAAGTATATACATGGGGAAGAAATAATTCAGGACAACTAGGAATAGGAAGTACAACAAATAACACAGTATTATCAAAAATAGCAGATAAGATAACAGAAATATCAGCATCAGGATGCGAAACAATAGTAAAAGATATAGATAAAAAAGTATATGGAGCAGGACTAAATACATCAGGACAATTAGGACAAGGAACGTTTGCAAACGCACAAAAATTAACACAAGTAGTTTTACCAGAAGAAGCAGTTTCTACAACAACAGAAGAAACACAAGAAATACCAGCAGAAAATCCAGTAAGATACATAAAGGCAGGAGCAGGAGGAACAACGATACAATTAAAAGATGGAAAAGTATATACAGTAGGAATAAATACAAAAGGAGAACTAGGAAATGGAGCAAATGAAAACAAAAATCAATTTGTACGAGGATTAACAAATGATAAAAAAGGAACACTACATGATCCAGAAATAGGAGAATTAGAAGGAACAATAATGATAGGAAGAAGTAGTGGAGAAAGTGCAAGTCTAAATAGAGGAACAATAAATGAAACAGGAAGAGTATATACTTCGGGAGCAAATACAAATGGACAGATAGGAAACAATACAAAAGATGATACAAATTATTTCACACCAATGGCATATATAAGAGTAGATTATCCAGAAAAGATAGAAATGAAAGAAGGGGATACAAAAGAATTAACAGAAAAAGAATTACAGTACTTAGAAATATATTTTAATGTATATAAAGAAGATATAATGAAAACATCATTACTAGAAAAAGGAAAAATGCAAGATACAGAAATAGCAACATATAATAGTGGAACAAATCAAGCGACAATAGAAGGAGTAAGAGTAGGAAATACAACATTAATAGTAAAAGATGAAGAAACAAAAACATTAATATATATACCAGTAAAAATATTAGCAAATAACACAGATGGAAGAGAAGTACCAGACGTAAAAACAGGGAAGAATTTCACAATAGCATTAAAAGCAGATGGAACAGTATGGAGTTTTGGAACAAACACAAATGGAGAATTAGGAGTAGGAGAGCAAAGAGTAACTAATATACCAAAATGGGTAGAATTAAATGAAGAGAAAATAGAGCAAATTTCTGTTGGAAATAGCCATGTAATTGCTCTAACAGAAGAAGGAAAAGTATATACATGGGGACTAAATGATAAAGGACAATTAGGAAATGGAAGTAATGTAAAAAGTAATACACCAGTAGCGATAGCAATACCAAAAGCAACAGAACTAGTAAAAGTAATAAATGATACAGTAATAAAAATAATAGCAAATAAAAATACAAGCTATGCAATAACACAACAAGGAAAAGTGTATGCATGGGGAGAAGGATATGGAACATCACCTGTACTAGTACAAAAAACAATTAATGTGGACGAGGGACAACAAAAAGAAATAAACTTAATAGACATATCAACAAATTATATGCTAGATGTAGAAGGAAACATATATAACAAAAATACAGACAATAAAATAGAGATAAATGAGAAAATAAAATATATAACAGAAGGAACAGATCATACATTATTCTTAAGCGAGACAGGAAAAGGATATGGAATAGGAAATAATACGTATGGACAATTAGGAGATGGTTCAAACAATGATAGTACAGAAAATGTAACTCAAGTACAAGAAGAAAACATCCTAAAACTAGAAGCAGGAGATTGTTATACAATAGCGTTAACCAAAGAAGGAGACCTATTAGAATGGGGAATAAATAGAGCAGGACAAATAGGAAGTTCACAAGATGATTTAGAAGAAACAAACACACCAACAAAGAATACAAAAGTAGAAGCATTATTACAGAAAGTTCAAAAAGAAATAATGCTAATAGATGCAGGAGGAGACCATGTAGCAATAGGATTAACAGACGGAAATGTATATGCATGGGGATTAAATACAGACGGAGAACTAGGAAATGGAACAAATGATAATACATATGAACCAAAACTAGTAGGAAAGAACATAGTAGAAGCAAATATAAATAACTTAAAGATAAATGAAGAAGAGACATTTGATATAGATGGAAATACAACATACTTTAATTTATTAAAAGAAGTAGGAAATAAAGTAATATATGAAAGCAAAGATAGTGATGTAATAACAGTAAATAGAGAGACAGGAGAAGCGAAGGGAATAAAACAAGGAAAGACAATAATAGTAGCAAGAGAAGAAGGAACAGATAATATATCAGTAATACAAGTAAGAGTATTACCACAAGGAATAGAAATAGAACCAGAAGTAGCAACAAGTGGAAGTCATACAGTAACATTAAAAGTAGATGGAACAGTATGGAGTTATGGAAATAACACAAATGGGGAATTAGGAAATGGAACGACAGACTATTCAGATGAACCAGTACAAGCAGAATTCCCAGAAGAAGTAAAGATAGTACAAATAGGCGCAGGAGAAAAGTTCTCAATAGCGCTTGATAGTAATGGAAATGTATGGACATGGGGAGCAAATGATTATGGACAACTAGGATATACATCAGTAGGAAATGTAACGAAACCACAAAAGGTGGAAGGATTAAGTAATATAACAAAAATAACAGCAGGCTCATACACATGTTTAGCAATAGATGAATATAAGGACATATATGGCTGGGGATTAGACTCAAATGGAGAGTTAGGAATAGGAAGTTATACAAATATAGTAAGAACACCAACAAAAGCGAAATACATAACAGACATAATAGATATAGAAGCAGGAAAGAACCATACAATAGCATTAAAATCAACAGGCGAAGTATATGTAACAGGACTAAATATGTATGGACAGCTGGGGATTGCGAGAGAAAGAGTGGGAAGCGAAAACGCTTTCGGTTCTACTCTTTCGCGAGCTGACCATGGAAATTTTGCAGAGCAAAATTTACTGGAAAATGGAAGTACAGAAGTAAAGAAAATATCACAATTTGCAAAAGTAGAAAGTATAAAAGGAATAGGAAGAATAGGAGCAACAGAATCAGGAAATATAACAGCGACAGTAGATGGAAGAGTATATACATGGGGCTTAAATATCTATGGAGAATTAGGATTAGGAGATAAAAATAATAGAAGTACTCCAGAAGAAGTACAAAACCTAAGTAATATAGTAGACATAGACGGAGGAAAGAACCATAGTATAGCATTAGACAGAAATGGAAAAGTATATTTAACAGGATCAAATAAATATGGACAATTAGGAGACGGAACAACAAATGAAAGTACAACATTTAAAATGGAAACAAGTTTAAATGATGTAATGACAGTATCAGCAGGAAATACATATACAGCAGTAGCAAAAGAAGATGGAACAGTATGGGGATTTGGAGATTATAACCATGGAGATATAACCTTAAAGAGCAAGACAAATAGTCTAGTACCAATGCAAGTAGGAAATGATGCATTTGGACTAGGAGTAATAAAAGTAACTGTGAAGAAAGGAGAAACAGTAAGCTTAGCACAAAATTTAGCATATAGTTTTAACTTAATATATTTAGATCAAAATAATAAAGAAAGTATAAGTTATGAAAGCTTAAAGAATGAGATAGCAACAGTAGATGAAGAAGGAACTATAGAAGGAATAGAAGTAGGATTTACATGGGTAAAAGCGAGAGAGAAAAATGGAAAAGAACATGTAGTATATGTATATGTAATAGATGAAGGTTCAAATTATGCACCAGAAGTAGAAGGAGGAGAAGACTTTGCAGGAGTATTAAAAGGAGACGGAGCAGTATGGACATTTGGACATAACAATAATGGAGAATTAGGAATAGCATCAAACACAACAAAAGACATACCAGAGAGAACAAATACAAATGCAACATATAAAGAAATAAAGGTAGGAAATAATTTTACAGTAGAACTAAGAGAAGATGGAACAGTATGGAGTTATGGAAGAAATAATAGAGGACAGCTAGGAAGAGGAAACACAGAAAACATGTTAAGCCCAATGCAAATATCAGGAATAGAAGATATAGAACAAATAGCAGTAGGAAAAGAACATGCAGTAGCAATGGATAGTTATGGAATACTATATGGCTGGGGAAGAAATATAGAAGGACAATTAGGAACGAATAAAGCAATGATAACGACACCAGAGATAATCCCATATTCAGGAGGAACAATAAGTAGTATATGGGCAGGAGAAAATGAAACAGTAATAATAAATACAAGAGGAAAAGTATATGGATATGGAAATATACTACAAGGAGAAGTAAATGGAATAGAAAACGCAGTAAAAGTAGCAATAGGAAAAGACTATATGTTAATACTAACAACAAATGGTGATGTATATAAATACAAAGGAAATAATTTAACTCAATTAAATGGATTAAGTGAAATAGTAGACATAGACGTAAAAGGAGAAAACAATATAGCGCAAACAAAAGATGAAAGAGTATATACATGGGAAGGAAATAACGAGCCAGTACAAGACGAAAAAGAGAAAATATTTACAATAGGAGCAGGAGTAAACAATAGTTATATAATAAAAACAGACGGAAC
Organism: uncultured Clostridia bacterium; assembly: GCA_947626025.1. Classification (GTDB taxonomy): domain Bacteria; phylum Bacillota; class Clostridia; order TANB77; family CAG-508; genus CAKPSH01. The sequence continues at coordinate 27,544 of CANQQQ010000018.1, read as the reverse complement.
AGTATATGCAAAAGGATCAAATAGATACGGACAATTAGGAAATAGTACAAGAATAGATAGTGAAAACTTTACACTAATAGGAGACAGAAAATTCATAATAGAACCAGAAACAAAGGTAATGCATGAAAATGATATAGAATACTTAACCCAAGAGATAAAAATGAATGAATTTAATGTATTTAATAAAAGTGTAAGAATAGCAGAAGACTATGAATGGACAAGTTCGGATAATGGAATAGTAGAAGCAAATCCAGGAGTATTAAAAGCAATAAGAGAAGGAACAGCAGAGATAAAAGTAAAAGATAAAATAACAGGAGCAGAAGTAAACTTAACAAGAGTAGTATTACCAACAGACAAAGATAGAATAGAAAGCATAAAAGTAGATAATAATGAAGCAGTAATAAAAGGACAAGCAGAATACTATGTAGAGATAGAAGAAAAAGGAAACACAGGAATATTAGAAATAAGAACAAAATACAACACAGATAAAATAAGTATAGACAATGGAATTACGTGGGGAGAGAATGGAGTATTAAAGACGACAGTAAGTTTACCACTTGATGAAACAACAATAAACATATTAGTAGAAACAGAAAATAAAACACCAGTAGAATATATTTTAAAAGTAAAGAAAATATCAAAAGATGCAATAATAAAAGAGATAAAAGTAGATGGAGAAACAGCGACTCCAATAACAAGTACAAGATATGAAATAGTAGTACCAGAAGAAACAAACATATCAGAAATAATAGCAACAGCACATAATGAAAAAGCAGAAGTAAGTGTAAATGGAGAAGGATATGTAAAAACAGAAGCAACAGCACAAGTAAGCTATGGAACAGAAGTAAAATTAGAGATACCAATAGTAGTAAGAGCAGAAAATGGAAAAGAAATAGAATACATATTAGTAATATATAAGAAATCATCAATACTAAACTTAGAAAAAGTAACAGTAGAAGGAAAGGATGCAATAAAGACATCAGAGACAGTATATAGTGTAGTAATACCAAGAAACTTAACAAACGTACAAGTACAAGCAGAGACAATATCAGAACTAATAGGGGTATCAATAGACAATAATGAAGAACAAGCAAGAGTAAGTATAAGAAGTGTAGAAATAAAAGGAGAAGTAACAGAAGTACAAATAAGATTAACAGCGGAGATAGAAGGAGAAGAAGTATATAAAGACTACACATTAAATATTTATAAAAAAGCAGAAAGTGGAAAGATAGAATTAGTAATAGTAAATGGACAAGTAGTAGAAAGAAAACTAGATGGAACATATGAAACATACTTACCAGCAGAAACGCAAAATGCAGGAGTAACAGTAATAGCTGAAAATGTAGAAGACTATGTAAAAATAGAAGAAAATCCAGAGGCACAAACAATATCAACAGTAACAGAAAGTACAGAACAAGAAAGAAACAAATATGCAATAAAGATAATAGATAAAACAGAAGCAGTAGAACAAGAATATAAGTATTCATTATATATAAACAAGCCATCAGTAGATGCAAGATTAAAAGAGATAACAGTAACAAATGGAGAAAACACAGTAACAGCAACACAATCAACAGAAGAAGACAATGTATATGAAGTAAGAGTAAAAGATGATAGTGAGTATACAGTAACAGCAATAACAGAAAATGTAAAAGCAAAAGTAGGAATAGGAGAAGACGAGAAAGTAGAAAACATAGCAACACAAGTAGTACAAAAGACAGACAAATACATGGAAGTAAAAATAACAGTAGAAGCAGAAAGTGGAGATATAGAAGAATACAAACTAAAGATATATGTAATGTCAGGAAATAAAGAATTAGAGTATATAGAAGTAGGAGGAATAAGAGCAAGTAGGCAAGAAGATGGAACATACTTAGTAAACTTATTAACAGCAGAGACAGAAGTAGAAGTAAAAGCGCAAGCAATAGATGAATTAGCAAGTATTAAAATAGACAATAATACTTTTAATAAGCATGCAACAATAGAAAGAGTAACAATAGACTCAAGAGAGACAGAGAGTAAAATATATATACAAGCAGAAGATGGAGAAATAGCAATATATACATTAAAAATAGTAGGACTACCAGATGAAGTACAACTAGAACAAATAACAGTAAATGGAGAAGTAGCAACATATAACCAAGAAGAAAACAAATACGAAATAAGAGTAGGAGGAGACCAATTCAATATAGAAGCAATAGCGAAAGACAGCTTAGCAAAAGTAAGTATAAATGGCGGACAAGAAGATGTAGGAAGTAGCCAAGTAACTATAAGTAAACAAAACTCAATAACAACAGTAACAATTAAAGTAATAGCCCAAGATGGAATAGATAGCCAAGAATACATACTAGAAATAGAAGAGAAATCAAGTGATGCAACATTAGAAAGTGTAGTAGTAAATGGTGAAGTTGCAACATCAGCAAATGGAAAAGACTATGAAGCAAGCATAAAAGCAAATGATGAACAAGCAACAATAGAAATAAAAGCAAAAGATAGATGCGCAAAAGTAACACTAGATGGAGAAACAGACAATACAGATAATATAACAGTAGAAAAGACAATAGAAGGAAGAACAGAAACATACACAATAAAAGTAGAAGCAGAAGATGGAACAATAGAAGAATACACATTAACAATAACAAGATTATCAAACAATACAGAAATAGATACACTAACAGTAACGACAACGACTGCAAATACACAACAAGTAGAACCAGAAGAAGATGGAAACTATTATCTAAAAATAGATAGAGTAGACCAAGCAGACGTAGAAGTAATATTAGCAGATAGTAATGCAAAAGTACAAATAAAAGATTCAGACTATGTACAAACTCAAAATACAGTAACAGTAGAAACAATAGGAGAAAGAACGAGAGTAGTAATAAGTGTAGAAGCAGAAGATGGAACAACAAAAGTATATACATTAATATTAGAGAAGAAATCAAACGATACAAGTATAAAGACAATAGAATCAGAAGATATACAAAGAGTAAATGGATATACAATATATGTAGACGAAGAAATAGATAATATAAATGTAAGATTAGTAACAAACAATCAAAACGCATATATAAAACTAGCAGAAGAAGGAGAAGATGCTTATACACAAAGAGAGATAACAAAAGGAATAGACGTAAGTAAAGGAACAATAGAAGTAGATGTAAAAGCAGAAGATGGAACGATAGGAAGAAATGTAATACATATAATAAAAGTAGGAAATACGAACTTAACAAGTGTAAAAGTATCAGAAGAAGAGACAACAAAAGCAAGAGATAAATATATAGCAAGAGTAAATATAGTAGACACAACAAAAGTAGAGATAATAGCAGAAAATGTAGGAGCAGAGATAAAATTAATAAAAATAGAAAATGGAGAAGAAACAATAATAGCACAAGGAACAGGAACATTATCAGAAGAAAACTTAGCAATAAATAGAGAGGCACAAAACTATATAATAAGAGTAACATCAGTAGAAGGGGCAACAACAAAAGATTATGATTTGGTAATAGAATTAAAATCAACAAATATAGGAATAAAATATGTAAAAGTTGATGAAAAAGAAGCAACAGAGGAGACAGAGTCATACAAAGTAGAAGTATCAAAGAAAGAGAAATATCCATTAGAGATAAAACTAGAAGATGAAAATGCAGAAGTAAAAATAGATTATGACTATAATCAAGGAGAAGAATTAGTAAGACATGAAGGAGAATATCAAAAAGGAACACTAATAGACGAAGTATATGTAGCAGAAGGAGAAACACAAGAAGTAACAATAACAGTAAAATCAGAAAATGGGGAGACAAAAGAATATAAGTTATATGTAAAAAGACAAAGTGATAATACAAATATAGAAACAATAACAGTAGCAGGAGAAACAGTAACAGAATATGAAGAAGAAACGAGTACATATAGAATAACAATAGATAACACATTACCAACAGCAGAAATAATGGTAAAAACATTATCAGAGAGAGCAAAAGTAACAATAGAAGGAGAAACATATACTCAAACAATAACAAAAGAAGTAACATTAGAGGGAGAAGGAAAGACAACAATAGTAAAAGTAGAAGTAGAAGCAGAAGATGGAACAACAAAAGAATATACAATAGAAATAAAACAATTAAGTGCAGATACAACATTAGGAAGTATAACAGTAAATGGAGAAAACGCAACTACAGAAGACGGAAAAAATTATGAAGCAAAGATAAAAGACACAGAAGAGCTAGCAACAGTAGTAGCAACAACAGGACATAGTGAAAGTAGTATATCAATAGATGGAGAAAATGAAAATTCACAAAGTACAACAAAAGAATACTATGCAGCAGGACAAAGGAAAATAGAAGTAACAATAGTAGTAAAAGCAGAAGATGGAAAAACAACAGAAGAATATAAATTAACAATAATAATACTAGATACAAATACAGGAACTTCATGCGTAAAAGTAAATGAAGAAGAAGTAACAGTAGAACCAGACAAAGTAACATATAAGAAACTATTAGATAGTTATAGAGAAACAGCAAATATAGAAATTGAAGTTCAAAGTGAGTATTCTAGTATAGAAATAATAAATGAAACAGACATAGAAATTGTAGGAGATATAGACAAATCACAAGATAGAATAATAAAATTCACAGTAAACACACCAAAAGATATAACAACAATAAAATATAGAATAACAGCAGAAGGAGGAGAAACAAAGGAATATACAATAATCCTAACAAAAGAATCAGCAGATAATAGCTTAAAGAAAGTAACTGTAAGTGGACAAGAGGCAATAAAGACAAGTGACAATACCTATGAAATAACAGTAACTGATCAAATAGGAATAATAGATGAAGTTTATGGATTTATAACAGGAATGGCAGAAATAAGAGCAGAGGCAGAAGCAAGCACAAGTAAAGTAAAAATAGAAGAAGACGACGAAAAAGATAGAGTAAGTACGAAAACGATGCAGTTAACAACAGATAAGACAATGGAAATAACAATAACAGTTACAGCACAAAATGGGGAACAGAAAGAATATAAACTAATAATAACAATAATAGAAACAAATAATAGAATAGCACATGTAAAAGTAAATGATAACAATGTAGACCCAGAAGATGATGGAGTAACATACATACAACTTATATCAAACGGAAGTCAAGAAGCAGATATAGAAATAAGAATGGATGGAAATCGTGCAAGCATAGAAATAACAAATAGAGATAACCTAACAATAACAGATGAAAACCTAAACGAAGGAACACTAAAATTCAAAGTAAGCACACCAGAAGATGTAACAACAATAAAATTCAAGATAACATCAGAGCAAGGAGTAGAAAAACATTACACAATAAAATTAAACAAAGAATCATCAGATAATACATTAAAGAGCATAGTAGTAAATGGAGAGAGAGCAACACAAGTAGAGGCAAATAATTATGAAGTAATAATAGATGAAGCAGAAACAGCAGAAATAATAGCAACAGCAAGAGCAAGTACAAGCAGTGTTTCAATAGGAATGGAAGAAGCAAGACCACAAAGTAGTACAAGGACATATGAAGTAAATGGACAAAAAGTAATGCAAGTAAATATAATTGTAATAGCACAAACAGGAGCACAACAAGAATACACATTAACAATAAAGATACTAAACTCAAATAATAATGTATCAATGGTAAAAGTAAATGAAGAAAATGTAAATGCAGAAGAAGACAAAATAACATACAAAAAATATATACCAGCAGAAAGTGAAAATGCCAAAGTAGAAATAAGAGCAGAAAGCGAGAAATCAACAATAGAAGTAATAAACACAACAGAAGTAAACATATTAACAGGATACCAAGGAAATGGAACATTAACATTTACAGTAGATACACCAGAGAAAGTAACAGAAATAAGATTTAAAGTAATATCAGAAAAAGGGGAGGCAAAAGAATATACGATAATCCTAACAAAACTATCAGCAGATAATAGCTTAAAAGAAGTATGGGTAGATGAACAGGAAGCACAATTAGGAAGTGATGGATATTATCATGCAACAATAAACGAGCCAGATCAAGTATTAGTAAAAGCAATAGCAACCGATGAATGTGCGACAGTAAGAATAGGATATGAACAAGAAAAATTAAAAGAAGCACAAGCAACAATAGAAGCAGATGTATCACCAAAGAAAGTAACAATAACAGTAATAAGTCAATCAGGAAAGACAGCGAGATACTACTTATATATAAGAATAATAGAAAACAATACAGAACTAGATAGAGTATTAGTAGATGATAACGAAGTAACAAATTATAATTACGATGCAAGAACATATACAGCAATAGTAGACAATACTAAAGACGATTATGAAGTATACTTAATGGCAGTAAATAATAGAGCAAAAATATCAGTATATGATGGAGAATTCTTAGTAAATGGAGAAATAACAGACCAAGGACAAATGGAAGCTTCATTAATAGAAGAAGGACTTGAAGACGGAAACTTAACAATACAAATAACATTACAACCAGAAGAAGAAATGCATGTTTATACAGTAAAAGTATACTTAGATGAAGAAAACTATAGTTACTACACATTAGGAATAGTAAGAAAATCAAGTGATACAACACTAAAACTAGTAAAAGTAGATGATGAACCAAGAGATCCAAAACCAGAAGATGTACACATATATGAAGTACCAATACTAAGAAAAACAGAAAGAGTAAAAATAACAGTAGAAACAACACATGAATTTGCGATGGTACAAATATCAGATAATGAGCCAGAAAGAAGAACAAGTACAATAGAAATAGAACTAAGTTTATTAGCTGAAAGAACGACAGTACCAGTAGTAGTAACAGCAGTAGATGGAACAACAGATACATTTAATATAAACTTAATAAGATTATCAGATGATGCAAGTATAGGAAGAATAGTAGTAAATGGTACAGAAGTAGAGAACGAAGAAAATGTGTATACATATTATATGCCAGAAGATGAATTCAATGCAGAAGTACAAATCTTTGCAGGAGATGACAAAGCAAGAATAGAAGTAGATGAAAATAATGGAGAAGGATATTTAACATTTAATGAACCATTTGGAGAAGACACAATCAAAGTAGAAAAAGAAATAAGAGTAACATCAGAAGATGGAACAACCGAAGAAATTTACACATTAATATTGTATAAGAAGACACAAATAATGGGAGCAATAATAACAGAGAATTATGAGCAGAAATATATGGCAAAAGTAAAATTATACAAGAGAAAGAAGAAAGAGGATGACCCATTAGGAGGAGACGAAGTACAAGACTTAGAAGAACAAGTAGGACAAGAAAAATTACCACAAGATGGAGAAACACAAGAAGTAGAGGAAGAATTAGTACTAGATAGAGAAATAGAAACAGAAGAAGATGGAAGCTATGTATTAGACATAACTGAAGTAGGCTCATATGATGTAGTAATAGAAAAACCAGGATATTTGAGTTATACAGTAGCAAAGATAGAGATAACACCAGGATTAATAGTAGAAATACAAGAACACAAATTAATAGCAGGAGAAGAGGTAGAAGACGGAGAAATCGAAATAGCAGACTTAGTAGAACTAAATGCAAATTTAGGAATAGAAATCACAGAAGACAACAAAGAAGAGAAAGGAAAGTATGACTTAAATGAAGACGGAACAATAGACATGACAGATAGAACTATCTTAAAGAAAAACTATGGAAAAAAGGCAGAATATGAAGAATGGGTAGATCCGAATTCTATAAATTCTACAGAAAACAAAGAAGATGAATAAAAAATTGCACAATACAATGTAGGGGCGGCCATTGGCCGCCCGCAAAAAAAGAAATACATTGGCCGCCCGGAAAGAGCACAATGTGCTCTTTCGGTTTTTTATTATTTATAGAGAAGACTATCAAAAACCGCTTTCTTGAGTTTCCCTAAAGAAATTTATGAAATATAACACAATAGAAACACAAATTTAATAATAAAAAAATAATTATAGATATAATAGATTTCCGTAATTAAAAAGCGCGAAATCTATTGCTTTTTGGCGAATTATAACATTTACACTAATAATTCTAATTATTATAATAGTGAAAGAAACATTATATTTATATATTAATTGGAGGAAGATTCTTATGGAGTCAAACAAAGGAAAAAGCCAAAAGGTAAAGAGAATATCAATATTAAAGTTAAAAATAATAGTTACAGTACTAATAGTATTTGTTGCTATTATTGCAGTATTGAACTTGCCAAATATAAATGAAATAGGAATGGTAGATAATAGAATTGATTTAGAAGAACCAAAGGCAGAAGAAATAGAATATAATGAAAAGGGCATAAGAATAGAAGTCTGTGATAGCCTTGTACAAGGAGTATATAATTGTGATCTAGAAGATGGAACTTATATATTTAGAGTAAAAGGAAAAACAGATGATGGACAGGAAGAGACTAAGGACTATCTAGTAGAGCTTATAAATGAATATGAGGATGTAGAGTATACAACTACTAGTAAAGTGAATTTAGGAGACACATCTAGAGAGAAAAAAATGCTTGTAGTAAAATACCATAAAAATTTAACCATAGGTGCAGGAGTGACTGTTACAGCTAATACTGTATCAGATTTAACATACAAAAAAGGAATGTTTTTATGTGTAATGGGTGACCTAATAAATAATGGAACTATAACAATGACAAAGAGAGGAACATATAATGAACCAGGGGAAAATGTATATTTATTAAAAAATAGTGACGGTTCATTTGAATATGTACCAGCTGTAGGGGCATTAGGTGGACCTGGTCAAAGTGTAAGTAGCCATCCGACAGGAGAAGTAATAGGTGCAATCAGAGGAAGAGATGGATCAAGTGGAGAAAACAGAGCTACAGGAGGAGGAGGCTCTGGAGGAGCAGTTCAAGACGTCGGAAAAGTGACTTCAGGCTCAGGAGCAAATGGTACCTCATATTCAGGAGGATCTGGTGGTGGAGGAGCAACATTTGCTAGTAATCCTAGTGAGACTAATGCAAAAGGTAATGGAGGAGCTGGAGGAAATGGATATGCAGTGGCGCCTGGAAGTACAGTTCTTACAAAGTCAGTTGGATCAGGTGGTGGAGCAGGAAATCCAGCTGGATCACCAGGGGGAAGTAATTATTTCGGTAGTGCAGCAAATGGAACAGGTGGATTATTAACTATATACGCAAAAAGTCTTATTAACTCAGGAAACATATCATCAGACGGTTCAAACGGAGGAACTGCATACAGAACTGGAGGCGGAGGCTCAGGTGGAGGAAGTATAAATATATTTTATGAAAAAAATATAACTCAAGGAAAAATAACAGCATCATTAGGAATTGCAGGAGGTAAAATTTGTGGTGAGGGATCAGAACGTGGAGGAAATGGAGGATATGGCTCAATTACAATAAATAAAATAGAGCAAGTTAAACCTTATAAAGTCGAACACTGGGTACAAGATGATACAGCAGTAGACAATGGAAATACAGGAAATATAACACATAAATCAACGGCACCAGAAGGATATGAAGAAATTAGAAGTGCGGAAGATTTAAAGAATATAAATAACAATTTAACTGGAAATTATATTCTTATGAATGATATAGATATGACAGATAAAGAATGGACAATAATTGGAGAAACATCAAGCACAGCCTTTGAAGGAACATTTGATGGAAATAATTATAAAATAAGTAATTTAAATATAGAATCAGGAAACCAATATGTAGGAATTTTCGGTTATATTAAAGCTGGAAGTGTAAAAAACTTAAAAATAGAAAATATAAATGTACATACGACAAATACAACAGCAACAATATTTGTAGGAGAGCTAGTTGGTTATACTTCGGATGCTATTATAGAAAATGTAAGTTTAACTGGAGCAAATGTAATAACAAGTGATGCAACTAATCATTTATTATATTTAGGTGGAGTAGTAGGTAGTCAAAATGGAGGAACTATAAAAAATGTTAATGTAACAACAGATATAACAGCAAATGGTAAATTAGTAGAAGTAGGTGGTGTAAGTGGATACGTATCTAATTCTACTTCAATAGAATATAATATTAAAAATGTATATGCAAATGTAAATATTACAGCAACAGATTTAACTTTAACAGAATATATAGGTGGCATAGTTGGATATACAAGCTCTGTTGGTAACGAAAGCTATGGAGTCAATATTTCAAATTGTTGTTCAACAGGTAATATTACAAGCAAAAAACAAACAGGTTATATAGGTGGAATTGTAGGATTTGCAACTAACTATTTAACAGTATCTGATTCATATTCTACACTAGGTATCAAGGGTGAAAATACAGATTCAAGTACAACTACAGGAGGAGTAGGAGGAATAATTGGTAGTGTAACAGGACATACAACACTAAGAAATACATACTCAGCAGGAAAAATAGAAGGAACATTCTCAAATACTAATATAGGAGGAATAGTAGGAGTTGGAAATGCAACAACAGAAGTAGCGAATAGCTATTGGTCAACAGAAATATCAGGAACAAATACAACTTCAAGTACATATGGAACAAAAGTAACTGCAGAGGCTATGCATAAACAGACTACATATCAAGAGTGGGATTTCACTAATACATGGGAAATAGATGAAAATGAAGGTACACCATATTTAAAAAGTTTAGGCAAAAATGGGGAAAATAATAATGAAAATGTTGGAGAAGCAGGAACAACATTCCCTGGGTATAGATTAAAAGAAACAGACGAATTAGAAGGAAAAGTAGGAGCAATAGTTGAAGCAGAAGCCAATGAATATGATGGATATATATTAAATAAAGGAGTAAAATGGACAGAAGAAACGGGAAGAGTAACAGAAGATGGAGACTTAGTATTACGACTATTTTATGATAAATTAATAGAAACAGACTTTAATATTGATATATCTAATATAAATGCAGAAAACAGTACAGGAATAGAAAACACAACATACGATATAACAGTAGAGTATTTAGATGATACAACAAAATCATATATAGGACAAACAACAAATAATAATGGACATATTTATATAGAAAATGTTCCAGGCAAAAATACAATGAAAGTATTTTTCTATCAAAGAAGTATAGCATCAGACTACATGCTAGATTCTTCATTAAAATTTGTAGAAATAAAGGTTAATGATGTAACGAAAAAAATAGAACTAACAGGATTACAATCACCAGATATAATAGCAACAATAGAAGATAACACATTGTATATAACTCAAATAAATTATACTAAGAGCTATCAAAACAAATTAAGAATTAATGCTGTGGATAGTGTGGATAGAAGCATAGGATTAGGAGATATTGGTTATGAAGTAATACTTCCAGATGGAAATATAGAAAGTCTAGTAACAAATGAAGACGGAATAGCAGAAATATCAAACTTATCAGCACCAGGAGTAGGTGAATATTTATATCAAATAATACAATTAAATACTGTAAGTGGTTACAAAGAAATTATAAATGTTATACAGATAAGCATAACATTTAATGAAAATGGAGTAATTACAGCAGTAGAAGCGGTAAATGAAGATTTCAGAGATAATGTAACACTTGAAAGAGAAATACAAAAAGATACAGAGAACGTAATTGCCAATATAACAATACCACAAGAAAGCATAGACGGCGGAAGTGGCTTATTTGGAGATTATAACTTAAAAATAATAGAAAGTGATCTAGACACAGGAGAGAAAATAGAAGGAGTAAAATACAAAGTAATTCAAAAAGCAACAACAGATGGATTATCAAATACTTCAACAACGACAAAAGCAACATCTTCAACAGGAGAAGCAATATTTAAAGTATCAACTGGAGATAGAGTAACATTTACTATAAAAAGAATATCTGGACCAAGTGAATATAAATTATTAAAAGATGAACTAATAGTAGTAATAGTAAAGAACGAAGAAGGACAATTTACCTTAGAAAGCCCTGTAGAAGGAGTAACGATAGATAATGCAACAAAGACTATAGTAGTAAACAGATCAATGTATAAAACAACTTCTGAAAATAACAAAGCAATATCACGAGCAAATAATACAATATACATAACTAAAGTAGATGAATACCTACGTCCATTACAAGGAGTAACATTACAATTAAGAGAGAACTCAACAGGAACTACATGGGATTTAACAACAGATGATGAAGGATTAGCTAGAATAAACACAGGAGAATTATTAAATCAAGTACCAGAGTATCTAATTGAGAAACAAGGAGTGTTAAGATTCTGGATAACAGAAAAAACAGTACCAGTTGGATATGAAAGAATAAATGAAGATATAGGCTTTGAAGTATATTATGAATACACACCAGAGGGAATATTAGAAGTAAGCTACATGAATGTATTAGACGGACTAAGCTATTATCATATAGTAAATCAAGAATATGACCAATATGAAGCAGAAGAATACATGCAAGTAGATATAAAAATGAAAGTTATTAATAAGTATGCTTCAGGAACGAAATTAAATAGTTTACAAATAGAAAAAGTAGATAGTGAAGATGAAGGAACAAAATTAGCAAATGCAACGTTCCAGGTAACACTAATAAGACCAGATGGAAAGATGAGAACAGTTGGAACTACAGGAGTAAATGGAGAACTAAATATAGGAAATCTATATTTCCCAGAAGGAAAAACAACAGTAGAAATACTTGAAAAAGTAGCGCCTTCAGGATATGTATTGGATGATATACCTACATATATCTATGTAACAAACACAAGAGGAGAAATAACGGTAGAAGGAGCAACACTAGAAGATGGAAAGATTACATTGAAAATAGGAAATACAAAAAAATCAAGTGAAGTAACATATAATGTAGAAATTCAAAAGAGAGATAAGGATACATTAGAATTAGTAGAAAGAACAGGAAGATTTAATATAAAAGTAACAAAAGGAAGTCAAGTTACAGAATATAGCAGATCAACAGTAGAAGGAAAAGCAAGATTAAATGGACTAAATGGAAGAGGAAGTATAAAACTTGAGATACAAGAAACAGAAGCACCATATGGATACAAATTAAATAGAGAAATTAAGACAATATATATAACAAAGGAAAGTCTATCAAGTGGAATATCTTTAGATACAATTAAAACAACGGACATAGAGGATATATCAGTAGAAGGAAATACGATAAATGTAACAATATATGATGAAGAACAAGAAGAAAGTGAAATAACACCGGAATTAGTAATAAAGAAAGTAGACAGTGATGCAACATATTTAGGACTATCAGGAGCAAAAATAACAATAACAATGCCAAATGGAAGACAAATAACATCAACAACATCATCATTAGGATATATAAACTTAATGCTAAGTAGTGGAATAAGCGGAAGATATACAATAGAAGAAACACAAGCACCAGCAGGATATAATTTGACGAAGAAAGTGGTCTTAGACATCCAATTCGATGAAAATAAAAATATAACTTCATGTTCAGTAGTACAAAAACTAGGTGAAGAATATGCAACGTCATTAATAAATAAAACAGTAACTAATAAGAGAATAACTGTAACAATAGGAGATGAAAAAACAAATAAAGATGAAATAAGCTATTACAGACTACAAATATTTAAAGTAAGTAATTTAGATCGTTTTGAGAAATTAGACGGAGCAGTATTAAACATAGGAATAAGACAACAATATGGACCAAACTATTATTTAACAAAGACAACAGAATATGGAAGAGGATTATACATAAATTCACTATCAGGAACAGGAAAAATAGACATAGCAATAGATGAACTACAAGCACCAATAGGATATTATAGAAGAACAGGAACAATGAATGCAACGATAGTAAGAGATAGAGAAACAGGACTAATGACACTAGAAAGAGGGTCATTATTGAACTTAAATTCAAATGACGTATCAATAGATAACACATCAAAGACAATAACAATAAGGATAGAAGATCAGATAAAAGAATTTACACACACAGTAACACCAAGTGGAGAAATAGACTCAACAACTCCACCAGCAGGAAAGACATATAGTAGTATAATAATAGAAAATGAAGATATAGATTATCATCCAATAAAAATAGAAGGAACAGAATTTGAAATACATCATTTAAATAGCTATATATCAAAAGGAACAACAAATTATAAAGGATTAACAACAATATCATTAGGAAATACAGAATATTTTTCAACAGAACAATATGTGATAAAAAATGTAAGAATGACAGCAAGTAGGTATGTAAGAAACCATGATGTAATTTTACAAATAGTATATGACTCAAGTGGAAAAATGCGAACAGCACAAATAATATCAGGAGAGAAAGATACATTAGGAAGAATAGTAGCAGAAATCGATGATAATGTAAATTATGTAGGAAGAAATATTATAAAAGTAAAAATAAGATGTGATAAAAGAACAGGAACTGGATCAGGAGGATATGTTTCAGGAAGTACAACAACTCCAAATGTATCACAAAAAGGTGAAGGTATACCAGGAACTACAATGCCTGGAGGCTCAGGATGGTCAGGTGGTTCAGGCGGAATTGGCGGCTCAGGAGGCTCAGGAGGATCTGGTGGTTCAGGAGGATCTGGTGGTTCAGGAGGTTCAGGTGGATCAAGTGGTTCAGGATGGTCAGGAAGCAGTCCACTAAGACCAAATTATACAGTAGATGATTTACCAGAATTTGCAGTTGTATTAGAGAAAGTTAATAAGTATAATAGCAGAATAAAAGTAGTAAATGCAGAATACATGATCAATATAACAAATGAAAGTACAAACGAATCAGTAACAATAAGTGACACTACAAATAGTGCAGGAAAGATATCATTGTCAGACTTAATAGGATTTGGAAACTTTAAAATAACAATATCAGAAACAGAGAGCCCAGAAGGATATTTATTAGACGAACACGTAAAAACAATACGTGTTAATAGAGATGCCACATCGCAAATAATAACAATATTAGAACAAGATCTAGGAGAAAATGGAACAGTAAGAATAGACAATATAAATAAAATTATAAAGTTAACAATACAAGAAACACCAGCAACAATTGGATTTGCAATATTAAAACAAGACTATGATGATGAGCAGATAGCTTTAAAAAATGCGAAATTTGAAATTAAAGATAATGAAACAGAAAGCACATATGAATTGGTAACAGGCGAAGAAGGAATGGGATATACAAACTTACCAATTAAAGAAGACGGAAAACACAAATTTACAATAAGAGAAGTACAAGCTCCAAGTGGATATAATACACTAGGAAAAGAGTTAACACTAACAGTAACATATACAAATGGGTTAATAGCAGAAGCAGAAATAAGTGGAGATGCTGATCGTGCTTATGTAACAACACAAGATGAAGAATATGTAGAAATAAATGTATTAGACAGTAAAAAAGAAGAAGGACCAACATATAGTGTAGAATTAATAAAATCAGATGCATATTATTCAAGCATAACATTTGAAAATGCAAAAATTAAAGTGGATATAGACAACGAAAAAGGACAACAAGGAATAACAAAAACAGCATTAACTAATGAGGATGGAAAAATATATATAAATAATGTGCATGGATCAGGAGAAGTAACAATAAAAATTACAGAACTAGAACCACCACCAGGAAGAAGATTTGATATAAAAGAGAAACAAGTAATACTAAATATAAATGAAGAGAATGGATGGATAAAACTAGAAAAAGGAACAAGTAATGTTGACGTATATATAGATCATGAAAGCAATAAAATAACGATAAGAGTAAGAAACTATCCAGATGGAACATTTATAATTGGAGCAAACAAAGTAGATTCTGTAGATAATGATTTATTGTTATTAGGTGCAAAATACAGTGTAAGACTAGAAGATTCAGGAACTACATATGTAATGGGACAATATTCTAATGGATTATTAGCATTGCAGGACTTACCAATACCTAGTACACAAACAAAAGGAACATATACATATATAATTACAGAAACAGAAGCACCTTTTGGATATGAATTAGATAAAACTCCAATAGTATTAAAAGTAACAGTGGAGAAAGTAAATGGAATAAACTTTATAACAAATGCCTATGTAGAAAGTGGAAATGCAGAAGTAACAACATTTGGAGATGAATATGTACATTTAACGCTAAAAGATACAGCGACAGAGGTAGATGCTTCAGAGAGATACGGTATAAATATTTTCAAAGTAGATAGTGTAGATTATGAATACACACTAGCAGGAACAATGCTAGGAGTATATGTAGAAGCACAAAGTGGAGAAAAATATTACAAAGAAATAATAACAGATTCAAACGGTAAGATAAATTTAAATGACATAACTGGAACAGGATTGATAAAAGTAACTATACAAGAAATGCAAGGAAGAACAAATTACAAACTAAAATCAGTGCCAATAACGATAACATTTACAAGAGATCCTGTTACAAAGGAAATAGAAATTATATCAACAAATATAGAGGGAACTTTTGTAAATCAAATAAATGGAAATGTAAATATATTATTTACAAACGAGTTAGACTTAGAAAAAGCAGTAAGAGTACCAGTAACAGCTGTATGGGATGATAACAATGATTCTGCAAATAGACGTCCAGATAGAGTAGAACTACAAGTAAAGCGTGGAGAAGAGGTTGTAGCCAGCAAAACTATAGACCCAAGCCATGCAAATCCAGACAATGAAGGTGAATGGAAACATACATTTACAGACTTACCAAAATATGATGAGGATGGAAATGAAATAGAATATACAGTAGATGAAGTAGTTGTAGGTGACGGTGATTATTACTATGAAAAAAATATAGATCAAAGTACAGGTACAATAACGAATACATATACACCACCAGAAGAGGAAAGGAAAACAAACTTAACAGTAACAAAAATATGGGATGATAATAACAATGCAAGAAATAAACGTCCAGCTCAAATTACAGTACAAGTAAAAAAAGGCACAAATGTAGTACGAAGTAAAACTATAGATTCAAGTTATGCAAAAGTAGGAAATTCTAATGAATGGCAATATACCTTCACGGATTTACCAAGATATGAAGAAAATGGAAACGAAATAGTATATTCAGTAGATGAGTCAATAACAGATGCAAATGGTATATTCTATGCAAAATCTATTGTAGGTAATACAATAACAAATAGATTTAGACTACCAGAAGGACAAGCAGGAAAAACAAGTATAACAGTAACGAAATTATGGGTAGATTCAAACAATGCACGTAATAAGAGACCAGATAAGATTACAGTTCAAATAAAAGATGGAGATAGAATAGTAACAGAAAAAGAAATGCCAACTACTGATAGAAATATAACATTTACAGTAGATAAATATGATGAAAATGGAGACGAAATTGAATATACAGTAGGTGAAGCAGAAGTAAGAAAAGGCGACTTAAGCTATTATGTATCAAGCATAGATCAAAGAACAAGGACGATTACAAATACATTTAGAGATATAGAAGAAACAAAGAGCTTAACAATAACAAAAGTATGGAATGATAATGGTAATAGAGCAGGAAAACGTCCAGAACAAGTAGTATTAAAAGTATTAGAAAATGGTCAAGTTGTAGAAAGAGCAACAGTAGGTCAACAAGATAACTGGAAACATACATTTAGTCTACCAAAGTATGATAGTGATGGAAATGAAAGACAATACACAATGGATGAGGAAGAAGTAGAAGTAGGAGATTTATATTTCTATGAGAAATCATTCAACTCTGCAACAAATACAATAATTAACACATTTAGAGTGCCAAATGAAAAAGTATATTTAACAGTAAAAAAAGTATGGGTAGATGAAAATAATATTGCAGAAAAACGACCAACAGAAGTAGTATTAAAAGTATTAGAAAATGGTTCTCAAGTAAAAAGTGCAAAAGTAAGTGAAACAGATAATTGGCAATATACA
The DNA here is from genome assembly GCA_947626025.1 of uncultured Clostridia bacterium. Lineage (GTDB taxonomy): Bacteria > Bacillota > Clostridia > TANB77 > CAG-508 > CAKPSH01. Next base: position 9,668 of record CANQQQ010000018.1, on the reverse strand, counting down.
TTTGAATTAGAAAAATATGATGCAAATGGAAATATAAGACGATACACAATAGATGAAGCAGAGGTAAATCCAGGAGATTTATACTTCTATGAAAAATATATTGATGAAATAACAAATACAATCACAAATACATTTAGAGTACCAGAAGTAAATATAGATTTAATAGTAACCAAAGAATGGGTAGATAATGGCAATATAGCAGGAAAGCGACCAAACAGAGTAGTACTAAAAGTATTAGAAAATGGAGAAGAAGTATCAAGAGCAAAAGTAGGTCAAACAGATAACTGGAAACATACATTTAGCTTACCAAAATATGATAATAGAGGAAACTTAAGACATTATACTATAGATGAGGAAGAAGTAAATGCAAATGAATTATATTTCTATGAAAAGTATATAAATGAAGAAACAAATACTATAATAAATACTTTTAGAGTACCAAATGAAAATGTAGATATAACAGTAACCAAAGAATGGGTAGATAATAACAATGCAGAAGGAAGACGACCACATTCAGTAATATTAAAAGTATTAAAAGATGGAGAGGAAGTAGGAAGAGCAGAAGTAACTCAAGACGATGACTGGAAACATACATTTACTCTACCAAAATACTATGAAAATGGAGATCTAAGAACTTATACAATAGACGAAGAAGAAGTAAATGAAAACGAATTGTACTGGTATGTAAAATCAATTAATGAATTGACAAATACAATAACAAATATATATACAGATGTAGATCCAAGTGAAAGAATAGATGTAAGTATAAGGAAAGTAGATGCAATAACAAAATTAGGACTAAGAGGAGCAACAATTGTTCTAATAGATGAAAATGGAATAGAAAGAGCAGTTGTAACTGATATTAATGGATATGCAATTTTCAGTGGACTAGAAAAAGGAAAAACATATACATATAAAGAAACAATAGCACCAGGAGGATACACGCTAAATACAGGAGTTTATAGTTTTAGAATAAATGAAGATGGAACAATAGAAGATATCTATGGAAATAGAATTATAGAAAATGACAGAATAAGAGTAGGAATAACAATTAAGAAATATGAAGCAGGAACAGCGAATGTATTAGCAGGAGCAGAAATAGGAATATTTGATGAAGAAGGAAATCTAGTAGTAATAGATGGAGTATCATTAAAGGCAGTAACAGGAGAAGATGGACAAATTACATTTGAAGGACTAGAGCCAGGAAGATACAAATATATGGAAATAAAAGCTCCAACAGGCTATATACTAGACAGAACAGTATATGAATTTGTAGTTCATGAAGACGGAACTGTGACATTTGAAGATAGTGAAAATAGCATAGACGGAATATTGTATAATAACAAGTGGTTAATAGATATGTCAATAAGGAAAATAGATGCAATAACAAAAATAGGATTAGAAGGAGCAACTATTGTAATAATAGATGAAAATGGAGTACAATTAACCGCAGTAACAGATGAGAATGGATATGCACATTTCAGTGGACTAGAAGTAGGAAAGACATATAGATATAAAGAAATAATTGCACCATCAGGTTATACATTAAATGAAAATGAATATAGCTTTAGAGTAAATGAAGATGGAACAATAGAAGATATCTATGGAAATAGAATTATAGAAAACATACCAATAGAGGGAGAAGATCCAGGAGAAATAGAAGACAGGATCAAAGTAACAATAAGGAAATTAGACATAGAAACAGGAATACCTCTAATGGGAGCGATAATAGCCGTATATGATGAGAATGGAAATGAAATAGCAAGAGGAACAACAAATGAAGACGGAGAGATAATATTTACAGGATTAGAAAAAGGAAAGACTTATGCATATAAAGAAGTTGTTGCACCAAAAGGATATGGACTAACCAGAGAGAGCTATACATTTAGTATAACAGGAGATGGATTAGTAATATATGGAGAAAACAATGGAATTATATATAATGCAAGAATAAGAGCAGATGTAGCAATATTAAAATATGAATTAGGAACAATAATCCCAGTAAGAGGAGCAGTAATAGGCTTATTTGATGAAAAAGGAAATCCAATATGTGATGAAACAGGAGAACAAATAAAATATTCAACAAGAGCAGATGGATTTGTAATATTCCATGACCTAGAGCCAGGAACATACCAATATAAAGAGTTAGAAGCACCAAAAGGATATAAACTGAATGAAACGATGTATAAATTCATAGTAAGTGAAGAAGGAGTAGCAATATACGGAGAAAATGAAGGAATTATATACAATGAAAGAATAGAAGGAGATCCTATTGGAGATAAAGATGATAATGAAACCACTAATGAAAAAGATAATAATGAAAATAACAATACTCAAACAGGTTTCTTACCAGAAAGTATTCCAAAGACTGGTCAGGAGATAATAAATATAATTCTAATCTTAACAGTAGCAGTAACAACAATATCAACAATGTCATATTACACAGTATGGTTCTATAAGGTAAAGAAACAAAAACAAAAAGAAGCTTCTAAAAACATAGAAAACTTTATGTCTAAGAAAAGATAATAGAAAATAAAAATGGTGGTCATTTACCACCATTTTTATTTGAAATTTGCTTAATTTCTCATTAGATAATTTATTACCAAGGGGATTTGCTCACTTTAATTAACAAGCTCAAATATTTTTCATTATAAAAAAAGTTTACGATAAAAGGTTGACATAAGAGAAAATAGGTGATATAATAAACCTAACGTGAATATAAAATAAGTAATACGTATACAACTCAAAAGAAAAGGGAAGAATTTAGATACAAAACTTAAGAATTTATATAGGAAATGAATTTCCTTGTTTTATGAGATAGAGATTTCTATTGATGAAAATATAAATATTAAGGAGTGTATATAAATTGAAAATATCAAGATTTAAACCTGGTATTTTAGTTGTATTTATTATTTTTGTCTTAATAGAAGGTATTTCATTTGCAACCTACCAAACAGTAGTATTAGGACAAATAGAAAGAAGTAACATAATGAAGTCAAAGCTAGAAGAAGAAGTAATATTAAGTGATGAAGAACAAAGAACTTTAGATTTAATAAATGAATATAGGGTGCAAAATGGTTTAAAAGAATTAAAACCATTTTCTGATTTACAAGATGTTGCAAAATTAAAAGCAGAAGATTTAGTTAATAACAAATATTTTGCTCATACATCAGCTACCTTAGGTACACCGTTTAAGATGCTAAAGGATAATAAAGTTAAGTATAAGATAGCAGGAGAAAATTTAGCAGGAAGTACAACTCCAGAAAAAGCAGTTGAGGCATGGATAAATTCTACTTCACATAGAGAAAACATCTTAGAGGAAAAATTTGAGTATACAGGAATTTATGTAATAGAAAGTCCTGTGTATGGAAGTATATTTGTACAATTATTTATAGGAATTTAATAATAAATGACAAGCACCCCGTGAATTATATTCATGGGGTGTTTTATATCAAATTTAAAATTATGATATGTCAATAAAAATATAATTACATAAGTGCATTTTCACTTTACAACTTTTTTTGAATATGCTATAATGACACTGATGGTGCATTATTCTAGTCGTACTTTTTATTACGAGGGTGGGGCTAAAAATCCACTAAAGGGCACATCGTTGAAACTTTGTATATTTGCGCGAAATGCCAGTTTTGTGTATTTATATAAAGGAAAGAATTTAGGGTAATATATAATGGCATATATAGATTCCCTATTTTCGTTGAGACTTAAATATTAACATTTTAAGTGTAACCTATGTTGAGTGCCAAGACACAAGATACATAGCGTAGCCTGTCTTGAGTGAGAGTACTGGGAGTAATTGATTTTAATTATGAAATTACGATTGCAAAAAAGACTAGTAATAAATAAAGTATGTTAAGGAAAACTTCTAGAATGTTTGCTAAATCGCATGAGAATCTAGGGATTAAGGTACGGATTTAAGTGGCGATCTGGTTTTTGCATGCCACGGAAAATTTAATATTTTCTGATAATAGCTTTAACTATTAAAATTAAAAAGCTATAAACGGTATGTAGATATTTCCTTTAAATGGAAACGGCTTTGTAGTAATGCAAAGTAGGAGATAGAGAAATTCTACCAGACCTAAACCGTAAAATTTACTTAGATTTTTACCATCTATAAAAATAAGGCAGGTTAATCCTGCCTTAAAGTTTATATAGTAGAAATTTTTTACTGAATAAACTTTAATGATAGAGAATAATTGAAGGAGTGAAATAATTGCAAAAGAAAGAAAACTCAAAGTGGAAATGGGTAATTCAAGCATTTTGTTTGACATTTACATTATCAATATGTATGTCTTTTATAACTACAAATGGTATATCAAACTTAGATATAATACCAGCGATTTTAATACTTTTATTAGTAATTTTCATAGGAATAATAACAGATTTAATTGGAGTTGCAGTAACTGTAGCCGATGAAGCAGAATTTCATGCAAAAGCAACTAAGAAAGTAAAAGGTTCAAAGACGTCTATAAAATTAATAAGAAATGCGTCAATAGTAGCTAATATATGTGCAGATGTAATTGGTGATGTGTGTGGAGTCTTAAGTGGGGCAATAAGTGCTATGATTGCTATAAAATTAACTGAGAGATATGGATTACCAGAAAATATACAACTTATTATAAGTGCTTTAGTTGCATCAATGACAGTAGGAGGAAAAGCAATAGGCAAAAATATAGCAAATAAAAATTCTACTAAAATTGTATACATAGTTGGTTTAATAATGAGTAAAGTAGTAAAAGAAAAGTAATTCTTCAAATTGACACGAAAAATTACTGATGATATAATCAAAAATCATTAATATATTTATATATGTAAGGAGGAAAAATAGATGGAGAAATATCTTTCAATGATTAAAAATGAAAATCTTACTCGTGAGGAATTTATGCCTGAATGGAAACGTTTTAAAAATGACTTGAATACAGGAAAAGTAAGAGTTGCCTCACGTGGGGAAGACGGAGAATGGAAAGTAAATCAATGGGTAAAGCAGTTCATATTATTAGGATTTAAATATGGGCAAATATGCAAATTTGATGATGGATCTATTGACAAAGACACTATGGGAGAAAGAAGTATTACTTTAGATGAGAAAATAAGGAAAGTTTCTGCAACTGTATCAGTTAGAGATGGTGTTTATATAGGTGCAGGAGTAACATTTATGCCTCCATGTTATACGAATATAGGTGCTTATATTGATGAAGGAACAATGGTGGATTCACTAGCATTAGTAGGATCTTGTGCTCAAATAGGGAAAAATGTTCATATAGGTGCAGGTGTAGTAATAGGTGGAGTTTTAGAACCTATAGGAGCTTATCCAGTAATCATTGAGGATAATGTCTTTGTAGGAGCAGGTTCATTAATTACAGAAGGAACCATTGTTAAGAAAGGTGCTGTAATTGGTGCAGGGGTTACTATCACAGGAAGTACACCTGTATATGATGTTGTAAATAATAAAGTAATTATTCCAAATGAGAATGGAATAATAGTTATTCCTGAAGGAGCAACAGTCATCCCAGGAACGAAAAGTATTGAAAATTCAGTTGATGGTACACAGCTTGCAAAAACTGTACCAATTATTATTAAATATGGAAGCAAAGTAGAGTTAAATGATTTATTAAGACCATAATCAAAATTAATGAAAAGAGGAATAATTATGGCTAGTGTCAATGAAAGTTTTTTAAATTTAGAGAATGATTATTTATTCTCAACTATACTTGCTAAGACAAATGAATACAAAAAGAAATACCCAGAAAAAAAGGTGATAAGTCTTGGAGTAGGAGATGTTTCTCTTCCACTAGTACCAACTGTTATAGATGCAATGCACAAAGCAGTTGATGAAATGTCAAAAAAAGATACATTTAGAGGATATGGCATAGTACAAGGATATGATTTTTTAATAGAAAAAATCATAGAAGTTGAATATGAGAGAAGAGGGGTTAATTTAAACAAAAACGAGGTGTTTATAGCCTCAGGAACAAAAGGGGATTTAGCAGGTATAATAGAACTATTATCAATAGACAACAAAGTAGCAGTTATGGATCCAGTATATCCAGCTTATAGAGATACTAATATAATGATGGGGAGAAATGACATAATATATTTAAATGCAACAGAAGAAAATAACTTTATACCAAGTATACCTAATGAGCATGTTGATATAATATATCTATGTTCGCCTAATAATCCTACAGGAACTGTTTTAAACAGGGATCAATTAAAACAATGGGTAGAATATGCAAAGAAGAATAAAGCAATAATACTATATGATTCAGTATATGAAATTTTTATAACTGATGAAAATATACCTCATAGTATTTATGAAATAGAAGGGGCAAAAGAAGTAGCTATTGAATTTAGGAGTTATTCTAAATTAGCAGGATTTACAGGCGTTAGAGGATCATTTACAGTTGTGCCAAAAGAGTTGAAAGCATTTACTCATGATAATGTAGCAATAGATTTAAACACATTGTGGAGAAGAAGACAGAGTACAAAATATGGTGCTGCTCCATATATAATGCAAAGGGGAGCAGAAGCGGTATATACAGAACAAGGACAAAATCAAATAAAAGAAAATATAAAATATTATCAAGAAAATGCAAAATATATGAAAACAGAATTAGAGAAAATTGGCTTTGTAGTATATGGAGGAACAAATTCTCCTTATCTATGGGTGAAAACTCCAAATGGCATGAAATCATGGGATTTCTTTGATAAACTATTAAATGAGATAGCAGTTGTAGGAACTCCAGGTGTAGGATTTGGCAAATGCGGGGAAGGATTTTTCCGCTTAACTGCTTTTTCAAGCAAAGAAAATACTGTAGAAGCAGTTTCTAGAATAGTAAAGCTATTTACATAGAAGGTGTTTTTAATGCGCGAAACAAGACATTTTTAAATTAGATGTTTGCTAGAAGGGAGGATACTTATATGAAAATTGAAGAGAGTGTCAGTTCATTAGAGCCCCAAATGTTAAAAGATAAAGAATACCTATGGAATAATCCAGAACCAGGATTAAAAGAAATAAAAACATCTACATACATAAAAAACAGGTTGATAGAAATGGGATATACAGATATAAATACAGATGTATATGCTACTGGAATAATAGCAACATTACAAGGAGAAAAGTCAGAACCATGTATTTTATTTAGAAGTGACATGGACGCAGTTGTAATGGACGATACAGGTAGAGTGAAACATACTTGTGGTCATGATGCACATATGACTATTCTTCTTTCATTAGCACAGATATTAATTAATAATAAAGATAAAATAAAAGGAACAGTGAAATTGCTATTTCAACCAGATGAAGAAGGAAACGGTGGAGCAGAGAAGATGATAGCAAATGGAGCTTTAGAAAATCCAAAAGTAGATAAGGCATTTGCTATACATGTTTGGAGTGAACTAAAAGAAGACACTATTGGAATAAAAAGTGGAGGAGTAATGGCATCAACAAGTCCATTTGAGATAACAGTATATGGAAAAGGTGGGCATGCTGCAATACCGGAAAAATGTGTAGATACAATTTATATAGCAAACACAATAGGTAAGATGATAAAAGAAATGGCAAATATAAATACTGATTCAGATAACAAAGTTGTGCTTGGAATAACATCTATAGCAAGTGGAAAATCTAATAATGTAATACCAGATAAAGCATATTTAAAAGGTGTTTTTCGAGCGTTTAATAATGAATTGAAAGAAAAAGTGAAAGAACAATTATGCAATAGTGTCAAGAAAATAGCAGAAGAAATGGGTGGTAAAGCAGAAATAAGATTTATTATGAACTATCCTGCTACTATTAACTCAGTACAAGAATCAGCTGATATAAAAGAAATATCAAAAGAAATTGTTCAAAAAGTAGAAGAAAATTATAGAACTATGTGTTCAGAAGATTTCTCATATTTCTTGCAACAAGTTCCAGGTGCTATGATATTTGTAGGATGCCAAAAAGAGGAATACTATCCTCAACATAATGAAAATTTTACAGTAGGAATAAAGCCAATTTTAATAGGTACACAATTATTTTATAACATAGTAAAAAAATATTTGATGTAAAGATAATAAAAAGAGTTGGACTGTCAAAACATTTCCAACTCTAATTATTTTATGAAGAAAACCATAATAAAAAAACAGACATAAGTCTGTTCTTTATATAATAATTTATTTAGCATTTTTAGCTATTTCAGCTAGCTTTGCAAAAGCAGCAGCATCTGTTACAGCTAATTCTGCAAGCATTTTTCTATTGATTTCAACATTTGCTTTCTTTAATCCAGATATTAATTTGCTATATGTTAAACCATTCATTCTTGCTGCAGCGTTAATTCTAGTAATCCATAATTTTCTGAAATTACTCTTTTTGTCTTTTCTTCCAACATAAGCATACATTCCAGATTTCATAACAGCTTGTTTAGCAGTTCTAAATCTGTAATTTTTAGCTCCATAATATCCTTTAGCTCTTTTTAATATCTTTTTATGTTTTTTACGAGTGATAATTGCAGTTTTTACTCTTGCCATTTCAAATTCCTCCTCCTATATTTTTATATTAATATCATTTTAAATGTGTAAATAAATTAGAAAATAATTGTTATTTGGCTAGGCACGTGAAGGAGATATTCCATGAGGCGTACTAGTGTACGTTGAATGGAAATCGACTGAGCAGTAACAACGCCAAATGGCAACTATTTTTTAATTTCCATAAGGTAACATCTTTTTTATGCCTGCTACACAAGTTTTATCAGCATATGCATTTTGGATTTTACCTGTTTTCTTTTGTCTAGTAGTTTTATTAGCTAAAAGATGTCTTCTATTAGACTTTGTTCTTTTAACTTTACCAGTAGCGGTTAAGCTATATCTCTTTGCAGCTGCTTTATTTGTTTTTAATTTTGCCATTTCAAATTCACTCCTTTTTAATTTTATTATTATGTAATTTATTTAGGTTGTAAAATTATAAACATATTTTTTCCTTCTAATAAAGGCTTTTTCTCAGGAACAGATACTTCTGAAAGCTCGTCTATAAATCTATTCAAGATATTTTCACCAAGCTTTACATAGTTTAGCTCTCTTCCACGGAAACGAACAGTTATCTTTACTTTAGATCCTTCTTCTATAAATTTTTTAGCATTTTTACATTTGAAATTAAAGTCATGATCTTCTGTATTTGGTGTAATACGTATTTCCTTGATCTCTAGACTCTTTTGTTTCTTTTTAGCTTCCTTTTCTTTTTTAGCTTGTTCAAATTTATATTTACCATAGTTCATTATTTTACATACTGCAGGTTTTGTATTTGGAGCAACTAAAACTAAATCTAAGTCTTTTGATCCTGCTAAATCTAAAGCATCATCAATTTTCATAACTCCAAGTTTTTGACCATCATCAGAAATAACTTGAACTTCACTAAAACGAATTTGTTCATTAATTGGTAATTCTTGTTTTATAAAAAACACCTCCGTATATTTAAAAATAGTAAAAAATAAGACTTATCATAAGACAAGCCAATCCACACACTATTATATATTAGATAATATAAATTTAACCTTTTTCCATAAGATAAGGTGAGAAGTGGATGACTTCTTCTTTATGATTATGTTGTTTATTAATCAACAGGTAATATGATACAATAAATTTTAAAAAATGTCAAGACTTTTATTGACTTT
>CANQQQ010000017.1 GCA_947626025.1 uncultured Clostridia bacterium | reverse complement strand
AATACTTACAACATAAATTTTTAATTAAGACATTTTCCTAAATGATTTATTAAGACATTATCACAAATGAATTATAAGTTGATTTAACGGAATATATTAAAACTTGTTAAATTATGTAAATTATGTTATAATAAAAAAGTAACATACAAGTAATGTTTTCATAGAGTAAGAAAGGAGATAAAAACTATGGAAATGTTTAACAGTCAAGATGAGGTTTACAAATCTCAACTTCCATATCGGATGAGTTTCGAAAATGCTGAACTAGAAATCTCTCGAGGAAAAGAAAAGTTTAGTTGTATTTCTATTCCTGATAATGATTTGCAGAGAAAATTTTTAGAGAATGCAATCGCTGACTTTATTATGTTTAACCCAGATGCTTTGAGAGTAATGGAAATGGTGATATTAAATACTTTTTATGCACTGTGTGAAAAGGGGCAACATGAAAGAAGTCACCTTTTAAAAGATCTTTTAAAATGGATGAAAAATAAGAGGTTTTCTGTTATGAAAGACAGGTTAGCGAAAAGATCTCTTGCTGAGGATGGATTTGAGGTAAATCCTATACAAAGACCTCATATGGATAGTATTTCTATAACAAGATACGAGGCAGATTCTCGTCGTGCATGCACAAATGATTACAGCATTAGTGTGGTAGAAAAAGGTGGACTCATAAGTATTAGAAGAATAGCAAGGGAAGAAAACTTCTCATCTAGGATATTCTCAACTAGCCCTGTTTGGGGACAAAATCTTTTGACAGAAAAAGAGTTTAGAAGGGCTGTTGCATTATGCTTAAGACTTAGTCCAGAAAGCTTTTATAAGATTGCTAACAAACTAAAAAAGTTCGTTCATTTTGATGCAGATGGAAAAATCTCAGACGTTACAGTTCAGTATTTTTATTTGAATTATATGGCATCTGAAGAAGAAAAACTTAGATCAACAGGAAAATGGTAATAGTTATTAATCTCCAACAATCCCCTTGCTGTTTTTATACAGAAGGGGGATTTTTATGCCAAAATGTGAAATGTTTGTGAATTTAGCAATCAACAATTGACACTGCTAAGAATATACTATATAATATTAATTATATTGTTTAATAGAAATAGGGAAAGGGAGAAAAATGATAAAATTATTTAAAAACTTAGGTAAAAAAGAAATAATCTTGGCAATAATTAGTTTTATTTTAATTATTGCACAAGTATGGTTAGAATTAAAAATGCCTGATTATATGTCTGAGATTACAGTTTTAGTTCAAACAGAAGGAAGTCAAATGTCAGAAATTCTTGAAAATGGTGCATATATGATGGCATGTGCCTTTGGAAGTTTAATTTCAGCAGTCATTGTAGGATATTTAGCATCAAATATTTCGGCAACTTTTTCAATGAAGGTTAGAAAAAAATTATTTGACAAAGTAGAAAATTTAGCAATGAATGAAGTAAAAGAATTTTCTACGAGTAGCCTAATAACAAGAACTACAAATGATATTACTCAAATACAGATGTTAATTGCAATGGGATTGCAGTTAATGATAAAAGCGCCTATTACAGCAATTTGGGCAATAACAAAAATATTGAATAAAAGTTGGCAATGGAGTGCGATTACGGGAGTGGGAATTGTTATTCTAATGGGAGTAATAGTAGCTCTAATGATTATAGTAATTCCTAGATTTAAGATTGTTCAAAAATTGATAGACAAAATTAATGGCGTAACTAGAGAAAATTTAACAGGAATTCGTGTAGTTAGAGCTTTTAATGCTGAACAATATCAACAAAATAAATTTGAAAAAGTAAATGATGATTTAACACGTATGCAGTTATTTAATCAAAAAGCTTTTTCGCTTCTTTCTCCAACAATGTATTTAGTTATGCATTTCTTAACTCTTTCAATTTACTTTGTAGGAGCGTTTCTAATTAGAGATGCAGGATTTATGGACAAAATAGGAATATTTGGAAATATGGTTGTTTTCAGTTCTTATTCAATGCAAGTAATAATGTCTTTCTTAATGCTTGCGATGATATTTATGATGCTACCTCGTGCACAAGTTTCAGCAGATCGTATTAACGAAGTATTAGAAACTGAAATAAGCATTAAGGATGGAAAAATCGATAAGGATATTACAGATGAAAGAGGAACGGTAGAGTTCAAGAATGTATGCTTTAAGTACCCAGATGCAGATGAGTATTTGTTAAAAGATATATCTTTCAAAGCAAATAAGGGAGAGACAGTAGCATTTATTGGTTCTACTGGTAGTGGAAAATCAACATTAATAAATTTGGTTCCAAGATTTTATGATGCTACAGAAGGAGAAGTTCTAGTAGATGGTGTTAATGTAAAAGATTACACACAAGAGTTTTTACATAATAAATTAGGATATGTATCACAAAAGGCAGTTATATTCAATGAAACTGTAAAAAATAATGTCGCTTATGGAGAAAATGGAAAAGGTGAAATTACTGAAGATGATATAAAAAAAGCAATAGAGGTTGCGCAAGGCAAAGAATTTATTGAAAAAATGGAAAATAGTTATGATACAGAAATGGCACAAGGTGGAACTAATGTATCAGGAGGACAGAAACAAAGAATATCAATAGCGAGAGCTATTGCCAGAAATCCAGAGATATATATTTTTGATGATAGTTTTTCTGCACTAGATTACAAGACAGATAGCATTTTAAGAAAAGAATTAAAAAAGTATACAAAAGATGCTACTACTTTAATAGTAGCTCAAAGAATAGGTACAATTATGAATGCCGACAAAATTATTGTTCTAGATGAAGGTAAGATTGCTGGTCAGGGAACTCATAAAGAATTATTGAAAAATTGCGATGTTTATGAGCAGATAGCTTTATCACAATTATCAAAGGAGGAATTAGAAAATGGCTAATCCAATAATGAGAGGTCCTAGAAGAGGTCCAATGGGAAGAGGACCAGGAGAAAAAGCTAAAGATTTTAAAGGTGCTACTAGAAGACTATTTGGAGAACTAAAAGATTTTAGAATTTTAATAATAATATCACTTATACTAGCAGCAATAGGTGCAATTTTATCAATAATAGCTCCTAATAAGCTTTCAGAGATGACAGATGTTATTTCACAAGGGTTATTTATGGAAATGGATATAGATCGAATAAAGAGAATTGCTCTATATTTAGCAAGCCTATATATTGCAAGTGCTATATTTACTCTTATACAGTCAATTCTTATGACTGATGTTTCAAATAGATTTGCTAAACAACTAAGGACTAGAATTTCGAAAAAGATAAATAATTTACCGCTTAGGTATTTTGATAAACATTCAACGGGTGATATATTATCAAGAGTAACAAATGATGTAGATACAATAGCGCAAACAATGAATCAGTCACTAGGTACTTTAGTTACTAGTATTACATTGTTTAGTGGAGCAGTAATTATGATGTTTTATACAAATTGGATAATGGCGTTTACTGCAATTGGGGCTAGTCTATTAGGCTTTATATTTATGTTTTTAATTTTAGGAAGATCTCAAAAATATTTCGTAGCGAGACAAGAAGAATTAGGAAATTTAAATGGACATATTGAAGAGATTTATTCAGGATTAAATGTAGTAAAAGTATATAATGGTAAAAAAGAAGCAGATAGAAAATTTGATGAGTTTAATAAAAGAGTGTATGAAGCGAATAGAAAGAGTCAGTTTTTGTCAGGATTAATGCAACCAATTATGGGATTTATAGGTAATTTTGGATATGTTGCTGTATGCATAGTAGGTGCACTTCTTACAATGAATAATGTTATATCTTTTGGAGTAATAGTAGCATTTATTATATATGTAAGATTGTTTACAAATCCACTAAGTCAGATTGCACAAGCGATGACGTCACTTCAATCTACTGCAGCAGCAAGCGAAAGAGTCTTTGAATTTTTAGATGAAAGAGAAATGACTAATCAAGATCGAGTAACAAAAAGGCTAGATAAGAGTAAAGTAAAAGGAAAAATAGAGTTTAAAAATATTGTTTTCCAATATGATAATAACGATAAGCCAACAATAAAGAACTTTAGTGCAGTTGCAAAACCAGGGCAAAAGATAGCAATTGTTGGACCAACTGGAGCAGGAAAGACAACCCTAGTAAATCTATTAATGAAATTCTATGAACTAGATTCTGGAGAGATAAAAATTGATGGAGTTTCAACTAGTGAATTAACAAGGGAAAATATACATGAGTTATTTACAATGGTATTACAAGATACATGGCTATTTGAAGGAACAGTAAAGGAAAATATTATTTATAATAGCTCAAATGTAACTGATGAAAAGGTAAAAGAAGTTTGCAAAATAGTAGGGTTAGATCATTTTATAAGAACTTTACCTAAAGGATATGATACAAAGATATCCGAGAATGACAGTGTATCAGCAGGGCAAAGGCAATTGCTTACTATTGCAAGAGGTATGATACAAAATGCACCTTTCTTAATTTTAGATGAGGCAACTTCAAATGTAGATACTAGAACAGAAGAATTAGTACAAAAGGCAATGGATAAATTAACAGAGGGAAAGACATCATTTATAATAGCACATAGACTTTCTACAATTAAAAATGCAGATTTGATTTTAGTAATAGGTAATGGAAATATTGTAGAGCAGGGAAATCATGAAGAATTAATGGAAAAAAACGGAGTATATGCAGAATTATACAATTCACAATTTGAATTATAATTATATGTATGAGGTATGAAATTCATACCTTTTTTTCTTGAAACTAAATATTTTTTATGATAATATATAGATATAATAAAGAAATATAAGGGGTAAAAAATGGGAGCTATATTAAAATTATTATTTAGTAGAATTGGAATTGTTGCACTATGTATATTAGTACAAATAGTATGGATATTATTAATAGTAGCCAATTTCAGCAGTTATATTCCTTTAAATGTAATATTAACGCTTTTGAGTGTTCTAATAGTATTAGCAATAGTAAAAAATGGGAAACATATAGACAATAAATTACCATGGATTATATTGATAATGCTATTTCCATTCTTTGGTGGTTTACTTTATGTATTTGTTGGTGCAAATTTATATTCTACACCAATGTTAAAGAAGATAAATGATAACAAAAAAAGTGAAAGGAAATATTTAGAACAGGACTCAAAAATAATAGAAGATATTGCAAATAAAGACTTAGACGTACATGGTCAAGTTAAATATATATCAAATTATGTGGGGTATCCAATATATGATAATACAGATATTAAGTATTTTCCACTAGGAGAAGATGTTTATAAAGTAATGTTAGAAGAATTGAAAAAAGCAAAAAAGTTTATTTTCTTAGAATATTTTATAATTGGAGAAGGACAGATGTGGCAAGGAATATTAGATATTCTAGAGCAAAAAGTAAAAGAGGGCGTAGATGTTAGAGTAATGTATGATGATGTTGGAAGCATAAAATCATTGCCAAACAATTATAATAAGTTTTTAGAATCAAAAGGAATAAAGTGCGTTGTATTTAATAAGCTAAAACCAGTTATTGCAGTCATTATGAATAACAGAGATCATAGAAAAATAATGATTATTGACGGAAACGTTGCATTTAGTGGAGGTATTAATATTGCAGACGAGTATATAAATAAAAAGAAGAGATATGGTCATTGGAAGGATAACGGAATAATGATAAAGGGTGAAGCAACATGGAATTTCACAGTTATGTTTTTAAAAATATGGAATGCATATAGGGAAGAAGATAAAAAAATCGAACAATTTAAACCAACAATAACAGATGTAAAAGGAGATGGATATGTATTACCTTATGGAGAAAATCCTTTAGATGATGAAATTGTTGGAGAAAATATTTATTTAAATATTATTAATCAAGCTAAAAAATATATTTATATATTTACACCATATTTAATAATAGATACTGAAATGATTTCAGCAATAACACTAGCTAGAAAAAGAGGAGTAGATGTAAGAATTATAACCCCTGGGATACCTGATAAAAAAATAGTATTTACATTAACTCGTTCATATTATGAGATGTTAATAAAAGATGGAGTAAGTATATATGAGTATACACCAGGATTTTTACATTCCAAAGTCTTTGTATGCGATGATAAAATAGCAACAGTAGGAACAGTTAATTTGGATTATAGAAGTTTATATTTGCATTTTGAATGTGGTATATATATTTATGACTCTAAGGTAATAGAAGATATTAAGAAGGATTTTTTAACAACTATGGAAAAAAGTAAGGCAGTTTCCAAAAAAGAATATAAAGTTGGATTTATAAAATCGATGTTTCAAGCCGTATTAAAAATTTTTGCACCATTAATGTAATAAAGAAAAACAACTTTTAATGTTTTTAAGCTTCAATGGCACAGAATACATAAGGAAATATTAATGAATTTGAAATATTATGTAAAATGTGATAAAATATAAGTATAGATGCAAAGAGCATTATGCAACAAAAAAACTTATGAAAAGGAGAAACATTATGACACGGACACTAACAACACCCATAACTCAAGAAAACAACCTAAAATTTATCTCAAATTTACTAACTGGTATTGCAATAGTAATAGTTTTTATAGGATTTGCAACGATGATTTGGGTAAATTTGAAAATGAAAGAACTAGAAAAAGCATATCCGCCTACAATAGTGATAGACTTTCGAGAAAGGATGTCTGCAAAGGAAGAAGCAAAGCTGTATATTCAGTCGTTAGAAGTTCCTCTAGAAGAATGCGTTTATGAAGAGGAAAGCATTGAAGTACAAGAGGGACAAGAGGATTTAGTTACATTGGTGGATGATAATTCTATCAATTACAACCCTACAGACGAAGAACGCTGGTGGGCATATCGTATCGCTAAGTCTGAAGCTGGAATTGAGGATGATTTTGGCAAAACGCTTGTAATAAATGTTGCGATAAACAGCATGAGAGCAAAAGGTCGCTTAAACCTAGTAGAGGAATTTACAGCACCAGGCAGATATTCTTCAGTTATTGATGGAGTACCATGTATTCCAAAGGACGGAGAACTAATTCCAGTAACTGATGATATGTTGTCGGATGAGTTGAAAGCAGCAGTAGATGCAGCATTTGAAAAAGACTACACTGAAGAAATACTTAAGGAAGAAGCAGTAACAAAAGGATTAGACAAAACTTACTACGAAGGTGGGGCTTTGTACTTTTACAATCCTAAAGCAGTTTCAGAACATCAGGCAGAGTTGCGTGCAAGTATTAAGGTTAGTTTCGAATATGGAAGACATATCTTCTATAGAGTATGGGATAAGCAATGAGAAAGAGAAAGCAAGGGGAAAGTGTTACTTTCCTTGCTTTCTTCTTTATATTTGATTACAAAAATAAAAATTACCTAAAATTTTCTATTGACAAACAAAGAAAAAATATGTTATTATAATTAAGCATGTGATGAATATGTAAAATTTTTTATAAATGCGGATGTGGCGGAATTGGCAGACGCGCTGGTCTTAGGAACCAGTACTTCGGTGTGGGGGTTCAAGTCCCTTCATCCGCACCAACGACGTATCTGTTTTAACTATAAAATAAATAGAAGAAATATCATTTTGAAAAAAGATGATGTTTTTTTATTATTTTTTTCAGTATGTACTATATTATCTTCCGAGTTTTGTACCATTGGTCAAAACTTATAGGGGGTTAGGACTTATGGCAAAGCCAAAGTCCTAAAAATATAAATTAAGATTAGCAATATGTATGAGCCAAAGTGAATGGTCAGGGCTTATATATAATACTAAATAATACTAAAGAAAATTATGAAAGTTTTGATAGTATATTAAAAGATATAGATTAAGAATATAGAACTATACTTATAAATTTTAATATTATTGAATTTGAACTAAAAGTTTAATTAACTTGTGTAAAAATAGAAATATTTTAGTATAATGTCTTATAAAAGGAGTAAATAGATAATAAATGAATAGTGAAATAAGATTTGGAAAAGATATAACTATAGATCAAAAAACTAAAATTGGAATATACTCTGAAATAGGAGATAGATGTGATTTGAGAGAATCCACTATTGGAGAGTACGCTGTATGTAGAGGAGATAATCAAATATGGTATTCTGAAATAGGAAAGTTTGTTGCAATTGCATATGGTGCTAGAATAAATGCGGTTAATCATCCTACCTTTACTAGAATTTCTCAACATGAATTTACATATAAAGGAATAAGATATGACTTCTCCGATAATGATGATACAAGTGTTATAGAAATGAGAAGAAATGAAAAAGCAATTATTGGTAATGATGTATGGATAGGACATAATGCAATTATAATGCATGGTGTTCATATTGGAAATGGAGCGGTAATTGGAAGTGGTGCAGTAGTAACACATGATGTTGAACCATATTCAGTTGTTGTAGGTGTTCCAGCTAAACAAATTAAAAAAAGATTTAGTGATGAAATTATAGAAAAAATAGAAAAATCAGAATGGTGGAATTGGTCACACGAAATAATAAAAGAAAGATATGATGATTTTAAAAATATTGATGAATTTATAAGAAAGTGGTGTTAATTATGGAATTATATGTAATAAGACATGGACAAACAGCGACAAATGCCTGCAAAGGAATGGTAGGAAGAAAACAAATATATTCATTAACTGAAAAAGGAGAACAACAAGCAATAAATGCTAGAGATGAAGTAAATAAAATTGATTATGATTTTGTTATTTGTTCACCTTTAGAAAGAGCTAAAAGAACTTGTGAACTTGTTAATGTAAAAGGAAAAGAAGTTATTGAAGATGATAGAATTATGGAAAGAGATTGTGGAGAAATGGAAGGAAAGCCTAAAGAAAGCTTTGATTATCCACATTATTGGAATTATAACTATGACTTTGATATTGAAGGTATGACTCCAATAAAAGATTTTGTGAAAACAATATGGGACTTCGTTGATGATATTAAACAAAAATATCCTAATAGTAGAATATTGATAGTAACACACAATGGTGTATGTAGAGCAATAGGAGCTTACTTTAATGGAATTCCAGAAGATGGTAATTTAAGTTTATATGCTCATGATAATTGTCAAATTAAACATTATACTATATAGGAGAATATTAAAATTAATATTTAAAGAGCAATCAATTACAAAATTTTATTTGACTTTTTCAAATAATCTGTGTATAATAAATATAGGAAATGAATAACCGCAGTGAATGCGGTTACCACTACATATAGTTATAACAACACATTCGCAATTTGGTAGAGAGCAGAATGTGTTGTTATTTTATTCCTTATCTATTATTGAATTTACATATTTTATGTATAAAATCGTCAATAAGGCTACGTTTATTGTTGTTGATGCCATTAAGGCATAAATTAAAAATAGTATAAAACTCATAAACACCACCTCACTTTCTGATAACAAAAGTTATCTAGTGCAGTGGCAACACATCTACTACAATGTTCATTTCCTATGTCAGTTAGTATAGCATATGTCTTACAATAAATCAATAGAAAAAAGAACAAAATTTCGCAAATTATAGTTTGATTGATATTTGCATCAATCATCAAGAGAACCAACCAGTTGTAAATATCTACGTCGTTGGCACCAGAGTAGGAAAAGAGAGACTTTAAAATCTCTCTTTTCTCTTTAATTTAATGCAACGCAATTTTATTTTCTTGTAAATAATTGATTATTTTATCATCTTCTTGTCCCTCAAATTGATCAAATACACTCGCATAAGTATCAAGTGTAGTCTGTATATTTTTATGACCCAACTTTAATTTCATAAAAAGAAGAATATATAATAAATTATAAGAAAAAAGACTAACATAGTTAGTCTAATATAATTTTAATGTATCTTCAATAATATAAGAAATAGGAAGTAAATCTTCGCAATCTGTTTTTACTTTAAAAAAGTTAAAACCAGTTTTCACGTCTTTAAGAACGGATACTATGACATTGCCACATTCTTCGATATTATTTTCCATATATTACACCTCCTAAACACACAATGCAATATAAGATATCATAGATGAAATAAAAAGTATGTCGAAAATTGTAGATAGAATAAAAATATTATATTTCAATTTTGAAATTTTTTTAATTTATATAGAAAAATTACTCATTTTGCAGTATAATGATATTGAAGGTAACATAATATCTACTAACGAAGGAGGAATAATATGAATACTAAAAGAAAATTTTTGAAAATATTTTTAATAATTATTACTACTATATTGCTAGTAGCAATATCATTTAGTTACATCTATTTTTTGAACACAAGAGAAAAAATAATTACTCAAAATTCGGACGCAATTATATGTGAAGAAGAAAATATTGAATATGGTGATAATTTTTCATATCAAGAAATATTAGAAAAATTAATTTCAAGTAATGGATTGGTTAATCAAACAGTTTTAAAAATATATATACAAAATAATTTAATAACCGATGATATGAATTACATATTTGATACTGTTGGCGATATTACAATTTCAATAGAAACAACTACACCTATTTTTTCAAATTTAAGTTCAATATCTTTTTTTAATCAACAAGCAGTTGTAAATAAGCAAGTAATTTGGAAAGTTCAAGATACTAAAAATCCTGTACTTTTAGGTGTACATGATATTGAATTAATTGCAGGTGAACCAATTGATGTTAAATCCGGTATATCTGCAGTTGATGAAATTGATGGCAATTTAGATGTTATAATAGAAGGTCAACTTGATTTTAATACAGCCGGAGAGTATCTCTTAGTAGCAAAAACTACAGATAAAAATAATAATGAAACAAAACAAGAATTTAAAGTTACTGTAAACGATAAAATTATTGAGACACAATTACCTAGCACTACTACATCTACTAATATAAATTCTAATAAATCTAATTCAAGTTCTAATAATTCGACTAAGAACCAAAAAACAAATAGTTCAACTAGTAATAAAAATTCAAACTCTAACACATCTAATAATAATTCTCTTGCTGACCCAACAAGTACCAAAGAAGGTAGACTTTCTTTAGCAAAAACTGAAGCAAAACGTGTAGTTAGCAAAATTATAAAAAGTGGTATGACTAAATTAGAAAAAGCTGAAGCTATTTGCAATTACATAACAACTACTGTTGATGTCCAAACAAATCAATCTTCAGAAGCCTACAAGACCAATTATGGAAATGAAGCCTATGCTGCTCTTGTATTAAAAATCGCTGCTTGCTCTGGTCGTTGTAAAGCCGTTACTCTCCTATGTGATGCTGCTGGTTTAAAAAGTCAACATATCAATGCAAATCAGTGGTCTCATCAATGGAATAAAATTCAAATTGACGATGGCAGTTGGGTTGTAGTAGATGCCCAAATCGGTTTTGTAGGAGATAGACATCCTCTTGAATAAGTCTTAGACAATAAAATTCAAAAAATAATACTGTAAATGCCTGATAATTCAAGCAAATACAGTATTTTTTATGGAGCTACTGGGCAGAATTGAACTGCCGACCTACGGGTTACGAATCCGTTGCTCTACCAACTGAGCTACAGTAGCATTTATATCATTGAATTTATTTTAACATACATAAAATAAAAAATCTAGTTTTTTAGAACAAGTTTTTAAATTAATAGTAACGGAGCATTTAAATGAAATGCTCCGTTATTATTAATTTTTGAATTTATCTTTCATTGCTTTTTCAACTATAGGATCCACATATCCAGAAATATCTTTATCCAGGCTTAAGATTTCTTTTACCATACTTGAAGAAATATGCTCTAGATTACTCTCTGCGAATAAGCTAATTGTATTAACTCTGTTTTGACTTAATTGCTTATTAATTTGTGATAATTGAATCTCATATTCAAAATCTGAAAGAGTCCTAAGACCTCTTATGATAGCTTTACAATTAAATTTCAAAGCTAAGTCAATAGTTGCACCTGTAGAAGACACTACATGAACTTTAGGGTTATCTTTATATAATTGTTCTATTAATTTTACTTTTTCTTCTGTTGAAAACATTCCTGTTTTCATAGAATTATGCATAACAGCAACAACAACTTCGTCAAATAAATTGCATGCTTGTTCAATAATATTCATATGACCATATGTGATAGGGTCAAAACTACCTGGATATAATACTTTTATCATAAATTTCTTTCACCTTTTCCTTTACTTTATCAGAATAATCGTTATTTATAACATAATCAAATTCATAAGAACTAAAATCAAAAGAGGCTTTATCACGAGTTAGAAAAATATCTTCATTAATATTATCACGTATCATAGTTTTTTGCATTCTTAAATTATAAGGAGCTGTAACAAGAATTGTTAAGTCACTCATATTGTAGTATTTAGTCTTTAGAAGAAGTTGCCAATCCAATATAAGGACTTTGTTGCGATTTTTAATAATAAAGTTATCTATTATAGGTTGCATAGGTGGCCAAGTTATATCTGTTAGTTTGTTCATTTCTGTTACTGAATTAAATACAATATTGCCTAGAGCTCTTCTATCTATTGTTTTATTGTCTATGTTTGAAACTGATTCTCCAAATACATTAACTATCTTCTTATAAACATTAGGTATTGTAAGAATCTCATGAGATATAGTATCTATATCTAAATGAATAATATCCTTGGAAAAACTTTGAAGTAATTTGCTAATATAACTTTTTCCACTGCCAGATTTACCAACAATGCAAATAATCATAATAAAATACCATTCCTTTCTGGTATAAATCTAGGACATAAAAAACAACATAACTTATTTTTTACATTAATTTACATTTCTTTAAAATATAAATATATTATATCAAAATTTTATGATATAATCAATTAAAATAAGGAGTAAAATATGGAAAACGATAAAAAATATTTTATTTATATGATTAGGTGCAAGGATAATTCTTTATATACAGGGATGACAACAGATTTGGATAGGAGAATGAAGGAACACTTAGAACGAGGAAAAAAAGGAGCAAAATATACTGCAAGCCATTATGCAATAAAAATGGAAATTGCATGGAGAACAGATGACAAGATAAAAGCATCGAAATTAGAGTATCATATTAAAACATTAACTAAAGGGCAAAAAGAAGAATTAATAGTTAATCCAGAGAAACTAGATATATTTTTGGCGGAAAAGATAGAATATAGTGACTATGTAAAAGTAAACATAAATGATAAAAATTAGCAAAAGTCTTGATATCATTTTAACTTTAATATATAATAAAACAAAACAGTGATAGGAGAATAAAGGTGATTTTATATCCAAAATTTTATTTGAAGAGTGTAAAAGAGATAAGCATTGAGCTATTAAGAAATAACAATATAAAAGGATTGATTTTAGATGTTGATAATACTTTAATAGACGTAGATAGAAAATTAATACAGGGTGCAGAAAATTGGTGTGAAGGCTTAAAAAATCAAGGAATAAAGATATGCATATTATCTAATACGAGTCATGAAGAAAAGGTAAAAGATGTAGCTGAAAAATTAGAAATACCTTATATACATTTTGCAAAGAAACCATTTAAGCGAGGCTTTTTAAGAGCAAAAAAACTATTAGAGATAGAAAAAGATGAACAAATTGGTGTCGTTGGAGATCAATTATTTACAGACATAATTGGAGCTAATAGAGTAAAAATGGTGCCAATACTAGTTCAACCAGTGGATAAAAGAGATTTCTGGTATACTAAGATAAAAAGACCAATAGAAAATATATTCATAAGAAGATATATAAAAAATACGGAGGAAAAATAGATGTATATAAATGATGTTCATATACTATATTATGTACTGCTTGCAATTATGGGTATGTTGGTTGGACAATTTATAGATTGGTGTAACAAACGATTACCTGAAAAAAAGAAAATTTTTACTTTGGAATTTTTTAAACAAATAAGATTAAACTATCCATTGATGTTAATAAATGCAATTATATATATATTGATACTATATATATACGGATTGCACAAAAATTTTAGTGATAATATAAATCTATATAAATATTTAATATTATCTCCAATGCTACTATCTGCATTTTATATAGACTATAAGTTGCATATTATACCGAATAGGTTGAATTTGACTATTTTTGAAGTTGGATTAGTGATAGCAGTAATTGGAGGAATATCAGATATAAATTTTGCAATAAATGCGGTAGAAGGAATGCTAGTAGGTGGAGGAACGTTTTTTATAATAACTTTAATTGGAGGAATAATTGCTAGGAAAGAAGCAATGGGCTATGGTGACGTAAAATTTATGGCAGCATTAGGATTATATTTCGGATTTGCGAGTATGGTATCCATTATATTTATGTCTTTCTTGATAGGTGCTATATTAAGTTTGATATTAATTATATGTAGACGAAAAAAAGCAAATGAATATATTCCATTCGGACCATTTATTGTAATATCATGTTATATAGCAATATATGTACCACTTAATTATGTGTTGAATATATTACTACAAATATTTACTTTAGGTCATGGATAACATAGAAGCAAAAGTTGTTATTAATATAGGAGGGAAGCATATGAATTCGCGTTTACAATGCTTAAGAAATAAATTAAAAGCTCAAAATATAGAGGGAATGATTATATCAAATCCAGTAAATATAAAATATCTTATTGGTATTGAAGCCGAAGGAATTCTATTATTAACAAGAAAAGAGAATATATATATTACAGATTCTAGATATATAGAAATGGTACAATCAAAATTGACTGTAATTGATGAAATTATAATTACTAATGTAAAAGATATAACTGATGAAGATTATCAAAACTATTTCAGCTTTTGTGAAAATGTTGGATTTGAGGAAGAATATGTAACATATTCGAAATATAAAGAATATATGCATAAATATAGAATAAACAATTTAACAGAAACGGAACAAATAATAGAAAGACAGAGAGTGATAAAAGATGATGAGGAAATCGATAATATACGAAAGGCATGTCAATTAACTGATAACTGCTTTGACTATTTATTGAGTTTTATACAAGTAGGCATGACAGAAAAACAAATAGCATATGAAATACAACGATATTTTATTGAACATGGGGCAAGTGGGTTAGCTTTTGACTCTATAGTAGCATCTGGAGTGAATTCGTCAAAACCACATGCTGTTCCAACTGACAAAGCTATACAAACAGGAGATATAATAGCAATAGATTTTGGGTGTAGATATAATGGATATTGTTCTGATATGACTAGAACTATATTTGTAGGATATGTTCAAGAATATATAAAAGATATATATAATTTAGTTTTAAAAAATCAAAAGCAAACACTTGAACAAATGTATGAGGGTGCTAATACAAAAATGTTATTTAAAATGGTTAATAACGATTTCAATTTACATAGATATGAATTAACTCATGCTTTAGGACATGGAGTAGGGTTAGATATACATGAGGAACCTTCAATTGGTCCTAAAAGAGAGATGCTATTAAAAGAAAACATGGTAATTACAGATGAACCTGGAATTTATATACCAGGCAAATTTGGAGTTAGAATAGAGGATACAGTATTAATAACAAAATCTGGATGTGAAACTTTAACTAAATCAAGTAAAGACTATATAGTTATATAAAATTATACAAAAAAAGAAATAAAGAGTAAAAAATACTTGATTTTTGGACACAAATATAATATTATATATATTATAGTATTAATAATAAAAAGGAGAGATTTAAATGGCAGAAGTATATATGGCTGGTGATTTAAGAAATGGAACTACATTTGAGTTAGATAATTCAGTATATAGAGTAGTAGAATTTCAACATGTAAAACCAGGAAAAGGTGCAGCATTTGTAAGAACAAAAATAAAAAATGTAATAACTGGAGCAGTTCTTGAAAGAACATTCAATCCATCAGAAAAATTACAAGGCGCAGAAATTGAAAAAAGAGAGATGCAATATTTATATAATGATGGTGACTTATATTATTTTATGGACAATGAGACTTATGAACAATTACCACTTAATGCAGATCAATTAGGAGATAGTTTAAAATATATAAAAGAAAATATGAATGTAAAGATACTTTCATTCAAAGAAAAAGTATTTGCAGTTGAGCCACCAATGTTTGTTGAACTAGAAGTAACATATACAGAACCTGGATTTGCAGGAAATACAACAACTACTTCTGGAAAACCAGCAACATTAGAAAATGGATTAGAAATTAGTGTACCAATGTTCATAAATATTGGAGATATTATAAAGATTGACACAAGAACAGGAGAATACATGGAACGTGTTTAGTATAAACGCATAATAATACAGAGCGGATTTAATCCGCTCTGTATTATTATGCATCAATATAATCTAAAGGATTTACAGCTTTATCATTTAATTTAAAAGTAACATGCAAATGACAACCAGTAGTAGCACCATTGGTAGATTTTCCCGTTGAATCGTGATATGGATTACCAACAACATCATCAATATATTTAGGACCAACTTGACCAATTACTTGCCCGGCTATTAATGAGTCTCCAACAGATACTATAAAATTAGGCGAAACATGACAATAAGAAAGTTTATAGGAACCATTAGTGCAAATTATTGAATAACCGCCACTGCCATTAAATCCAGTATAAATAACTTTACAATCCATAATAGATAAAAAATAAGTGTTTTCAGTAGCAGGGATATCAATTCCTTGGTGATAGCTAGAAGCACCAGAGGTAGGGGAAGTTCTAGATCCAAAATAGGAAGAAATTCTATGATTAGACGGTAGTGGCCAGTAAAATCCATAAAAGCTATAAGTAATTAATGTATGATTAATATTATATTGAGAATAGTATTCTTCTGATAAAATTGGCGGAGAGGAGAACAATGGTATAAATATAACAATAATAATGATAATTAAAATAAAAGAAAATAAGGCTGTATTTGAAAACGATTTAAACATAAAAGGAACCTCCTAAAATTTAAAAGTCCCCCATATTATATTATTTTTTAAATGCAAAAAATTTACTTATAAAGAAATTTAAAATTATAACTATGACACTTATGATTAATTGACTAATTAATCCATCAAAATATGTAATACCAAGAATAGAGAATAAAAGCCAAAAACCAATTGATTCGACTACCATTGTAAATGCTCGTCCTAAAATAAATTTTCCGAACTCTTTAAGATATTCAACAACAGTAGAAGCGGTTGAATTAAATACTAACTTACGATTAGTAAAATAAGCAAAAAGAACGGCGATAACGATACCAATATTATTTGCAAAGTTTTCTTCAATGTGTAAAACTGAAGACAATAACATGAAAGAAAATATTTTTACACAAGTAGTTAGTATGCCAAATATTATATATAAAATGACTTCACGAGTACAGAACTTTTTTATTAAAATTTTTAACTTTTCCATTTAAAATGCAATGCCTCCCAAATTAATAGTACAATGATAATAACATAATAAATAAAAAAATACAAGATTTTTATTGACAAAAACCTAAAAAATAGCTATAATAATATATATTGTTATGTTCTTAAGGAGATGATGAAAAATGTTAGCAAAATATTGGAAACAAATTGGGTTCATTATTCTAATTATAGCTATATTGTTTAATATAACTACAAAGCTAATAAATAAATCATCATTAAAGTCAGAAATTCAAGATTCAGCACAATATATGCTAGAACAAGATAAAAATAACAATACAACTAAAAAATAAAAAATATAAAATTTGAATTATAAAAAACAAGGAAGAGGTGAATACAAAATGAAAGAAGGATTACATCCTGAGTTTGTAGAAAGTACAATAACATGTGCTTGTGGAAATGTTATAAAAACAAAATCAATAAAAAAATCTATGAGTGTTGATATTTGCTCAAAATGTCATCCATTTTGGACTGGAAATATGAAACAAAATACAACAGGAGGAAGAGCAGAAAAGTTCAAAAAGAAATATGGTCTTGCATAAATTTACTATATATAAGCGCGGTATCAAAGCCGTGTCTTTTTAATATATTGTAATTATTTCAAATATTACAAAAGTATTACAAAAGCATTAAGATTTAATGACAATCAAAAAAAGTATTGACAACTTATTTAAAAAGTTAGATACTATATGTATAAAATCACGAATGAAACGTGTAGGAGGTATAAAATGGCAGGAAGTATTATGAACAAAGTATTAGAACTTTTTACGTCAGAAGATTACGATGAAGATGAAGAGGAAGTATTAAATAACAAAAGTTACAGTACTGATTATGATGAAGATGATGAAGAAGTTGAAAATGAGGGAAAAAAATTATTTGGTGTTAGAAAAAGTGGTAAAGTTGTAAATATGCCACAAGCTCAACAAATAAAAATGGTCATTTCTCAACCAACGACTTTTGAACAATCAGAAGAAATATGCCAATACTTAAAAGAAAGAAAATCTTGTATTGTAAATCTTGAATATGTTAATAAAGACGTAGCAAGAAGAATAGTAGATTTCATAAGTGGAGGAGTTTACGCTTTAGATGCACATATTCAAAAAGTATCTAATTCAATATTCTTGATTGCACCTACAAATTATGAAATATCAAATGAAACAGGAAGAGAAGAAATGAAAAATAAACTTTCAGTTTCATGGTTAAAATAGGTAATATTTATAAATTTTTAGAGGACAGCTTCTGAAGACTGTCCTTATGTGTATATGCTATATTAAGGAGGGAAAAATATGATTACACCTTTAGATATTGAGAATAAAAAATTTTCAAAGCAAGTCTTAAATGGTTATAACGTAGAAGAAGTTGATGATTTTTTAGACGAATTAACATCAGCATATGAAAAAATATATAAAGAAGCAACGGAAAATAGAGGAAGAACAGAAAAATTAACAAATGATTTAACAAGATATCAATCAATAGAAGAAACATTACAAAATACATTATTAATGGCACAAACAACAGCAGATGAAGTTAAAAAGACAGCTCAAAAGCAAGCAGATGCAATTATGGCAGAAGCACATATGCAAGCTAAAGAGGCATTAAAAAATGTCGAAAGTGAGTTGGTTTTAAAACAAAAAGAGTTAGATGATTTACAAAAGCAATTTGATATATATAGAGCAAAAATGGAATCATTATTAATATCTCAACTAGAACTATTAAAAGAAATGTCAAAAGATAATGATTAGAGTAAAATTATATTAGGTAATATTAAAGAGAATATACCAAGGATGCAAATAAAAATTCCTACAATTTTGTTGGAATTTTTTTTATATTCAAAAATTCCATAAGCTATAGTTTGAATAAATGCATATATAGACATGATTAATACAATTATATGCATGATAAGGCCTCCTTTTAATAAATTAACTTTTGGAACACAAGCAAAAGTCTATTTTATGAAATGAAGTAGCTAGATTCTAGGTCTACGTCTACATTGACTTCAAATGTGGCAGTTTCATATTTATCTAACCAATTGTAACTTTTCCAATCATTAATGGTTGGAAAGTTATATACAGCATGTCTACCTAATTCAGCAATATCTGCTTTAAATTCTTTAGCGGTTTTCTCGTAATAATTTGTTATTTGATTTTTTATATGATCAGCTAATGCTTGTTCAATTTTATTAATATCTTCATGAGAAGAAGAGTCAAAATCAGCGCTACTAGATACAATAGTAGCAAGTAAAGATACGGAAGTTGTTATATGAGGAGCTGGTTCTTGTATTGATACATTAGTTCTTGTCTTTGAAGAAAGGGAAAGATGAAAATCCATAGATTTATTATCTGAAAAAGGGCTGACAATAGACATTTCAGACTCTTCTAACTTATTTGTAATTATCAAATAAGGAATAGTTTCATCAGCACTAAGGGTACCAACTAATTTATCCTCTTTAAATACAGCGATTCCTCCGAGAATAATATTTTTCTCATTATCGTCACTATTTTCTACTTCTCCTAACATTGTACAAGCTTCTCCGAAAGTGTCATACATACTGCTATATACAGTATTTAAAGTAGCCGGAACAGTATATCCAGCATATTTATTGTTTGTAGTAATTATTTCATAATATTTTGAAGTAGAATTTTCTAATACAGGGTTTGGACTCTCTAGGAATTCTTTTGCATCATTTGAGGAAACTAATATATTACAATTAGAACGTAATTCCACATTGTTTTCTAGAGTATATATATAGTCAGAAATGCCTTTTGATGCTATTTTTTCAGAGAATACAATAAATTTGCAGTGCGATAAATTTATCTTTTTGCTAATTATACTGTTAGCTGAATCTAAGCCAGAATCTATAGACTTACATTCAATAGTTTTAATTAATGTGTCGCTAGAACCTTTCTCACTACTACTACTGCTAGATTCTTCAGAACTAGCAGAACTACTGCTAGAACCATTTTCAGAAGGTATAGCGATTTGTATAGTTAATTCTATACTATTATCATCAGTTCCATCATCTATTCCAAGTGCAATTACATAAGCTGAATCATCTATATCTTGTTCATTTAAATAAGAACTAAACACAGTAGCACAAAAAATAATAATAGCTATTATATAAGTTATTTTTTTAAGCATTATTTTGTGTCCCCCTTTTAGTCAAGTTTTGTATTAGTTTTTTGATACTAGCAGACACTAGTATGATTATACCTATTATAAATACAAACACGATTGAAGTATATTTATAAAAAGAGTTATTTAGCATATTAATTTCTGCCATATTATTACTTAAAAGACTTAGAACGAAAATAATAGCACAGAAACAATAAATCATTCCTTTGGAATATTTAGTATTAGTTAATTGCTTAAATGTACTAAGAGCAAAATGCATGTTTATAGATAGATATTCAAATAAGAATGGAATCCATATTAGTAAAAAGAATGCATCTATATTTTGGATATATTCTCCTAAATTAATCTGTCTTGCTAAAATATATAAAGATAGTGGAGAACTTGTTTCTGCAACTTGTGGAATTGAGAAAAGTAATGCTGATACAGAAAGTAGTAAAAGAACAGTATATATTAAAATACTAGAAATACCTATTTTCTTAAAATCAGAAACTCTGGTAAGTAATGGAAATAGGAAGAATAGTACATATATTCCGCTATATGCAAAAATATTACTAATTCCATCGACAAATGTTTCTTTTGCACCATATCCAAGTAT
Source organism: uncultured Clostridia bacterium (assembly GCA_947626025.1). Lineage (GTDB taxonomy): Bacteria > Bacillota > Clostridia > TANB77 > CAG-508 > CAKPSH01. The sequence continues at coordinate 14,487 of CANQQQ010000017.1, read as the reverse complement.
AGGAAATATTCTCTCAAATGTATATTCACCTGTTGATGCAAAATAAAGGAATATAATACTTAATATCATTATTGGAAGTATAAAAATATTTAATCTAGATATTGATTTTAGACCAAAGTAATTTGTAATTCCAACTGCTACGACAAATGTTAGTATAATGAAGGTAACATTTATGTGTGAAAGTGATATAAGAGATATTCCTTCAGAGAATAATCTGATTATTATGGCTGACATACCTAATATATAAATGATGTAAATAAATCCATAAATAAATTTAAATACTTTTCCACCAAGAAAGCCACTAATGTCAATAATATTATTACCTGGAAATAGAGAAAATAGCTTATATATAATAAAGAAAAATATTAATGTTATTATAGCAACATAAACAATATTTAAAAGTGTAGATGAAGCTGTTTGAGTTATTAACGCACTAGGCACTGATAACAAAACATGTGTAAGTAGAATAGTTACTACTAAACAAATTCCTTCAAGTACTTTTATTTTATAAGAATCCATATTAACTTTTACCTCCAAATTTCCATTTCATACTAATATGTTTTTCTCTTTCTTGGCGTATAGTATCTAAAAATGATTCTCTTTTTTCTCTTTTCCATATAGGGTCTAACAAGTATCCATCAGTACTATTTACAGAAAAAGGAGCATAAGGGCTCAAGTATGATACTCCAAATGAATCAATGGATGCTAAAATTCCGATATGCACAAATATTACAAAAGCAATTCCAAAAAAGCCTGCAAAATAACCTGCAAAGACATAAACAAATCTAGCTATTCTAAGATGGAAGCCAAGTAAATAATCAGGAACAGCAAAAGCAGTTAATCCTGTTAAAGCAACAACTATTATTAATATAGGACTAACTATATTGGCACTAACAGCAGCTTCTCCAAGTATCAGACCACCAACAATACCAATGGTTTGACCTAGAGCCGAAGGAACACGTACACCAGATTCTCTTATTAATTCTAGAGATATATCCATTATTATTATTTCAAAAATAATAGGAAATGGAACAGAACTTCTAGAAGAAACTATAGCAAATAATAGTTCTGTTGGTATAAGCTCTTGATGGAATATTGTTATGGCGATATAAAAACCAGGTAGAAGTAGAGTTATAACTAATGCTAATAATCTTATTATTTTTAAAAGATTTGAGAACTGGTGTTGTATATTTGTATCTTCAGCAGAAGTCAAGAAATCAGAAAAAACAGCCGGAGCTATTAAAACATATGGTGTGCCATTTACTATAATTGCAACACGCCCAGCTAATAAGTAATTTGCAACTCTATCAGGTCTTTCAGTAGCTATCATTTGAGGAAGATCAAATTGAGAATCTTTTATTAATTGTTCGAGTTCACCAGACGATATAATAGAATCTATTTCTAAATTGTTAATTCTATATTTTACTTCTGCTACTAATTCTGGATTTGCAATGTTTTTCATATAACAGATACAACATTTATTCTGATTTACTTTTCCAACAGCTGTATTCTCTATAATTAGATTTTCACTGTTAATATATCTTCTAAGCAAAGAAGTATTAGAACGAATACTTTCAATAAAAGCTTCTTGTGAACCGCGAACGATAAATTCGTTTTCGGGAGTAGCAATGCTTCTTTTTTCAAAACCCTTAGCATCAATTAAAAAAGCGAGAGGTATTGTATCAACAAATAAAGCACATACACCAGTATTAACCTGAGAAAATATATCTGAGAAATCCTCAGAAGTACTAACATCATTTTGTGGCATAAGAGAATCCATTATATAAGATTGGATATCAAATGGTCTAACAATAGTGACTTTATCGGGATTAGTAACTACTTGTTCTTGAGCAGTAGAAGTATTAGTCATATTTTTTAGCATTAGCGGATTTAGAACAAAATGATTTATAGAATCTGTATTAATCATACCATCAATATAAAAAATAAAAGATTTGTATTGTTTATTTTGCACATTAATGTAGAATTCTCTAATTTTAATATCACTATTTATTAGAGTTGAGTATTTATCTTTTATAAATTCGATATTTTTATTATATTCTGAAAATACTTTTTCTTTTATATTTGAACCTGTGCCTAAAGATTCCTTTTGTGAATTTGCATTTGATAAAACAAATTCATAAGAAGGATCTTCTTTATATTCAAATATGCTACGGACTGCATTAAAAAACTTACCCATAAATAATCCTTTCTAAAATTAGTATTACTAAAATTATTTACCAAAAAAAGAAAATTTATACAGGAACAATATTATAATTTAGTATTGATTAAAATGAAAAAGGATAGGCAAATTTAACAATTGTTAGTTATTTAAATAACAATCAAAAATTTATTGATATTTTTATTTGAATATAATATAATGACAATAAAAAAGGGAGGAAGTAAGAATTATGGAAGCTATAGAAATAAAACATCCACTAATAGAACATAAATTAGCAATTTTAAGAGATAAAAAAACAGGAACTAAAGAATTTAGAGAATTAATATCAGAAATAACATTATTTTTATGTTATGAAGCAATGAAAGATGCAAAAACTTACGAAGAAGAAATAGAAACTCCACTAACAAAAATGAAAGTAAACAAATTAAATGAAAATCACTATGTCTTTGTTCCAATAATTAGAGCTGGAACAGGAATGATAGACGGAATTGTAAAAATGATACCTAATGCTAAGATTGGACATATTGGATTATATAGAAATGAAGAAACATTAGAGCCAGTTAAATATTTGTTTAAAATGCCTAAAAATCTTAAAGATAAGGAAATAATTATAATAGATCCAATGCTTGCAACAGGTGGATCAGGTTGTGCAGCAATACAAATGTTAAAAGATGAGGGAGTAAAGAATATTAAATTTTTATGCATAATTTCAGCACCAGAAGGAATAGAAAGAATACAAAAAGAGCATCCTGATGTACAAATTTACTGTGCAAAGATTGATGATCACTTAAATGAAGCGGGATATATAGTACCTGGATTAGGTGATGCAGGAGATAGAATATTTGGAACAAAATAATAATACATTAACTGCATATTAGAAATTGGGAATTCTGAAATAAAGGTATATTACATAATTATAAAAAGTTATTTCAAATTCTACTATTTAATTTTATATATAAATAAATTCAAAAGGACACATTTTATGTGTCCTTGTTTTAATTCTATTCGGCTGTTTCAACATTAATTACTTGTTTGCCATTGTAATAACCACAATTTTTACAAACTCTATGTGGTAATACAGGTTCATGACAATGAGGACAAGTTGCAATGTTTGGATTTTCTAATTTCCAAGTAGAACGTTTTGCTCCTGTTCTTGCTTTTGACCATCTTCTTTTTGGTTGTGCCATTTTTATTCCCTCCTTAATAGCTATAGTATTTATATTGATATGTATGAACATAGCCTAAACTATGTCCTTAGACTTCAATTGACATACCATAATAGTATACTAGCATTTTCTAAATTTGTCAATACTTGTTAGAAAAATATCAATAAATTACAGATAGTTGTTCTTGACAATAATGTTAAATTATGCTAATATAAAATATATTAAAAAGAAAGAAAGAGAAAATTATGAAAGTAGAAGTATTTTTAAACCAATTACATCATCATTGTAGGAGCTTGTAACTATTGCATGAATTTGCGTAGGTACAGGCTAGAATTACTGTGCCTACGATAGTTTAAAAATATTTTTTAGAAATCCACATAAAAGACTATTAGTAGGAAAAATTTTTCAATAGTCTTTGATGTGGATTTTTTGTAATTAAAAAGGAAAGGTGAGTAAAATATGTTTTTAGAAGAATGTAAATATTTAATTCCAGAAGAAAATGGAGGAATAATAACAAAGAATGTTGATAATTTGCGAAAAACTGAAGGCGTATTAAGAACCATATTTAATGAGTATGGTTTTACTGAAACATTAACGCCATTATTTGAATATGTTGAACTTTATAAGAGTGTATACAAGGATTTCGATGAGGAAAAAGTTTTTAAGTATATTGGAAAAGATGGAAAAGTAATTGCATTAAGATGGGATTTTACAATTCCACTTGCACGACATTATTTTTTACAAAATACAAACAAAGAAGCAAGGTATTCTTATTTTGGAAATGTATATAGAAAAGAGAGAACATATAAAGGAAGAAATTCAGAAAATCATCAAGCAGGGTTAGAACTTATTAATAAGCCTGGAATATTAGGAGATATAGAATGTTTAAATATATTACAACACTCCTTAGAACAGCTAAGATTATCAAACTTAAAATTAGAATTGGGGTCTGCAAAATTATTCTATAGAATATGTGATTTAGTTGGTGATAAGGAAAGCTTAAAAAATATATTATTCAAAAAAAATATAAGCGAAATGGAGAAATTTGTTTTAAATAACAATAATTTAGATGAAAAATTAAAAAAATTATTATTAAGGTTACCAAGACTTTGCGGAGATATAGAAATGCTTAACAATATAATGAACAATATAGATGATGAAATTATTTTGGATGCTTTAAAAGAACTAAGATCAATATATGAGAAAGTAGAAAACAATAGGAATATAATATTTGATTTAAGTATGTGCCCTGCAATGGAATATTATACAGGACTTATGTTTAAAGTTTATAGCCCATTTAGTCCAGAGCCTATTGTAAGAGGAGGGCGATATGATTCACTATATAAAAACTTTAAGAGAGATGTTCCAGCAATAGGTATGGGATATTATTTAAATAATATATTAAAAGTAATTGAAGGAAAGGGAGAATAGAAATGGTTAGAATTGCTATAACAAAAGGAAGAATAGAAAAAGACACATGTAAATTATTAAAGATGAGTGGATTTGATACTGAAACTATTGAAAATAAAGATAGAGAATTATTAATTAAAACAAAAGATGATATAGAAATGATATTTGTTAAGGCAAATGATGTGTTAACTTTTATAGAGCATGGAATTGTTGATTTAGGAATAGTAGGCAAAGATACACTAGATGAGAGTGATTTTAATGACTATGATGAATTACTAGATTTAAATATTGGCAAATGTTATTTTGCAGTAGCTTCTTATCCAGAATATAGAAATAAAAAATTCAATGGAGATAAGAAAATTGCTACTAAGTATCCTAACATAGCGAAGAAATATTTCGCTAAAAAGCAAGAGAACATTGAAATCATTAAAATGGAAGGTTCTGTTGAATTAGGACCAATAATAAAAATGACAGATGCTATAGTAGATATAGTTGAAACAGGTTCTACATTAAAAGCAAATCGGTTTAGAGATAATTGAAAAAGTTCAAGAAATATCAACAAGGCTCATAGCAAATAAAGTTAGCTTAAAATATAAAAGTGAAGAGATATATAATATAGTAGATAGATTACACGAAAACGTGAAAATAGAAAATTAAAAATATATCTTAGAAGGGAGTTATATAATAATGGTAGTTATTGTTGATTATAATGTTGGAAATGTAAAAAGTGTATTAAATGCTTGCAAAAGAGTCGGAATAAAAGCGAGTATTTCAAGAGATATAAATGATATTAAATGTGCAAAAGGAATTATATTACCAGGAGTAGGGAGTTTTCCAGTAGCAATGGAGAATTTAAAAAAATATAATTTAGTACAAGTTTTAGATGAGAGAAAAGAAAATGGCACACCAATTTTGGGAATTTGTTTAGGTATGCAAATTTTATTTGAAAAAGGTTTTGAAATAAAAGAAACAGAAGGATTAAAATATTTAAAGGGAAATGTAAATTTGATAAAAGTAACTGAAAAATTACCGCATATGGGTTGGAATCAACTTTTTTTCAACAAAAAAGATAAAATTCTAAAGTACATATCAGAGCAAGATGATGTATATTTTGTACATTCTTATATGGCAGATTTTTATTCAGATGAATTAATTGCTTATACACAATATGGTAATGTTAAAATACCTGCTATAGTACGAAAAGATAATGTAATTGGATGTCAATTTCACCCTGAAAAAAGTGGAGAAGTTGGAGAAAAGATTTTAAAAGCATGGAAGGAGGTAATTGAATGTTAGTAATACCAGCAATAGATATAAAAGAAGGGAAAGCAGTCAGACTATTTAAGGGAGATTATTCTAAAAAAACAATTTATAGTACAGAGCCTGAAAAATTAGCTATGAAATTTGAAAGTATGGGAGCTAAATATATACACATAGTAGATTTAGATGGAGCAAAAGATGGTAAATGCGTTAATTTAGAAACGATAAAAAAGATTAGAAATAGCATATTAATTCCAATAGAACTTGGTGGTGGTATAAGAAATGAAGAAACAGTTAGATTATATCTAGATGAAATAGGAATAAATAGAATTATATTAGGGACTTCTGCAATTAATAATCCTGAATTTTTAAAAAAGATGATAAATAAGTATGGATCAGAGAAAATTGTAGTTGGTGTTGATGTAAAAGAAGAGTGTGTTTCAATATCTGGTTGGTTGGAAACAAGTACAATTAATTACATAGATTTTATAAAAAAAATAGAAGAAATAGGAGTTAAATATATAGTAGTTACAGATATTTCAAAGGATGGCACTTTATCAGGTCCTAATTTCGATATGTATGATAAGATAAAAAAGAACTCTAATATTAATATTATTGTATCAGGAGGAGTAAAAAGTAAGGATAATATATGTGATTTATCCAAATTAGACTATTATGGATGTATAGTAGGTAAAGCATATTATGAGAATAAAGTTAAATTAGAGGAGGTAATGTAAAAAATTTTTATGGAAAGGAATGGTAGTTAAAATGCTTAGAAAGAGAATAATACCATGTTTAGATATAAAAAATGGAAAAGTAGTAAAAGGAATTAATTTTTTGGGTTTAACTGATATAGGAGAACCAGTTGAATATGCTAAAATATATGAAGAACAATGTGCTGATGAGATAGTATTTTTAGATATAACAGCTAGTTATGAAGAAAGAGCTATAATAAAAGATATTATTGAAAAGGGTGCAGATATGCTTAGAATTCCTTTAACAGTAGGTGGAGGAATTAGAAATATAGAGGATTTTAGAGAAATTTTAAAAAGTGGAGCTGACAAAGTATCAATTAATTCAGCCGCAGTTAAGAATCCCAAATTAATAAAAGAAGCATCAAAAGAATTTGGAGTTCAATGTGTAGTTGTTGCTATAGATGGAAAAAGAGATGAAAAAGGTGATTTTAAAGTTTATATAAAAGGTGGAAGAGAAAACACAGGATTAGACTTAATAGAATGGGCAAAAAAATGTGAAGAATTAGGAGCAGGAGAAATTTTATTGACCTCAATGGATGCAGACGGAACAAAGAAAGGGTATGATATAGAAATGACAAAAGCAGTAGTAGATAACGTAAATATACCAGTAATTGCAAGTGGAGGATGCGGAAGTATCCAAGATATAGTAGAAGTTTTTAAAGAAACAAATTGTGATGCAGCACTAGTTGCTTCTTTATTCCATTACAAAGAAGCGACAATTGATGAAGTAAAAAAAGAATTAGAAAATAATAATATAAGTGTTAGGAGGATAAATAAATGAAACCAGATTTTTCAAAAGTAGAATTAATACCGGCTATTATACAAGATTTTTATACAAAAGAAGTTTTAATGCTAGCATACGTAAATCAAGAAAGTTATGATTATATGCTAGAGAATAATGAAACATGTTTTTATTCAAGAAGTAGAAAGGAATTATGGCATAAAGGAGAAACCTCAGGACATTTTCAAAAAATAAAGACTATGACATTAGATTGTGACAATGATACTTTATTGATTCAGGTAGAACAAATAGGAGTTGCTTGTCATACAGGTAGCTATTCTTGTTTCTTTAATACAATAAAAACATATGATGAACAATTTGATAACTTTATTATTGAAAAGATATACAAAATGATAGATGATAGAAAGAATAATCCAAAAGAAGGTTCATATACAAATTATTTATTAGAGCAAGGAGTAGATAAAATATGTAAGAAAATAGGTGAAGAAGCATCAGAAACTATTATTGCGGCAAAAAATACTAATAAAGACGAGCTAATAGGAGAGATAAGCGATTTAGTATATCATGTATTAGTCTTAATGTATGATAAGGACATAACTGTTGAAGAAGTGAAACAAAAACTAAGCGATAGACATAAAGTACAAGGAAATAAAAAAGTTGAACATAAAAAAGGGGAATATTAAACAGAATTAACATATAGGCTAATAGTGACTACTCTGACGGAATATATAGTAAAAAAATTATATAGAATAATAAAAACTATAAAAGTATAGATTTTAAAAAATGTTTATGATATAATAATTTGCGGTGATTAATTTGAGAGAAAATAGAGTTGATAAGACTAATTACTATTTAGATATAGCAGAAGCAGTAGCAGAAAGAGGTACATGTCTTAGAAAAAATTTTGGTTGTATTATAGTAAAAAACGATGAAATAATTTCAACTCGGATATACAGGAGCTCCAAGAGGAAGAGCTAACTGTATAGACTTAGGGTATTGTACTAAAAAGAAGATATTACCAGAAGTTAGACATGGAGGGTATGATGCATGCAGATCTGTCCATGCAGAGCAAAATGCAATAATAAGTGCTTCTAGAAAAGATATGATAGACAGCACAATGTATTTAGTGGGTATTAGAAAAGACACTAAAGAATATGAACAAGGAGCAAATTCATGTCAAATTTGCAGAAAAATGATCATTAATGCAGGAATAAAAGAAATTGTAGTTAGAGGCAATAGTAGAGGCGAATATACTAGAATTAACATTGATGAATGGATCAAAAATGATGATTTGCTAGAAGGAATAACTGTTTATTAGGAGTGAAAGGAGAAAGGCGAATGTCAAAACCAATAGTGGCTATAGTAGGAAGACCAAATGTAGGAAAGTCAACATTTTTTAATTATGTAATAGGTCAGAGAATATCTATAGTAGAGGATGAACCAGGTGTAACAAGAGATAGAATATATGCAGAAGCTAATTGGTGTGGGAGAACTTTTACATTAATAGATACAGGCGGAATAGAGCCTAAATCAAATGATACTATAGTAATAAGTATGTTAGAACAAGTAAATATTGCAATAAGTATGGCAGATGTAATTATTTTTATGACGGACATAAAAAATGGTATGTTAGAATCTGATAAAGATATAGCTTTAATGCTAAAAAAATCAAAGAAACCTATAGTATTAGTGTGTAATAAAGCAGATAATTTTGGCAAAACATCAGATGATATAAATGAATTTTATGCATTAGGATTAGGTAATCCTTTAGCCGTATCTTCTGTTAATGCATTAGGAATAGGAGATGTATTAGAAGAAGTTTGTAAGAATTTACCAGAAGTAAACGAAGAGGAAAAAGAGGATATCATTAAAGTAGCACTTATAGGAAAACCAAATGTAGGTAAATCATCACTAATAAATAGAATGATTGGTGAAAATAGAGTTATTGTTAGTGATATTGCAGGAACTACAAGAGATGCAATAGATACATATTATGAAAATGAGTATGGAAAATACACATTTATAGACACAGCGGGAATTAGAAGGCACAGTAAAGTAAAGGAAAACATTGAAAAATACAGTGTTATGAGAACACTACTTGCAATTGAAAGATCAGATGTATGCTTAATAATGATTGATGCTATGGAAGGTGTAACAGAACAAGATACTAAAATTGCTGGACAGGCACATGAAGCAGGAAAAGGTATAATAATTGTAGTTAATAAATGGGATAAGATTGAAAAAGACAATAGTACATTCAATAAATTCAAACAAGAAATATATAATAAGCTCGCATATTTAACATATGCACCAATAATTTTCATATCAGCTAAAACTGGTCAAAGAGTAGATAAACTCTATGAGATAATAAATAAAGTTGCTGAGATGAACGCTTTAAGAGTTCCAACAGGTACATTAAACCAAGTAATAGATGAAGCAATATCAATAACACAACCACCAACAGATAAAGGAAGAAGATTGAAAATTTTATATGTTACACAAGCGAGCATAAAACCACCAACATTTATTGTATTTGTTAATAATAAAGAATTATTTCATTTTTCTTATGAAAGATATTTAATAAATCATATAAGAAAAGAGTTCGGTTTAGAAGGAACACCGATTAGAATGATAGCAAAAGAGAAGAAAGACGATAATCCGAATTTATAAGAATAAAATTAGGGAGAAGATATAAAATGATTATATATATAGTAGTATTAGTAATAGCTTATTTAATAGGAAGTATAAATTTTTCAATAATTATAAGCAAGAAAATGGCAGGTTTTGATATAAGAGAGAAAGGAAGCGGAAATGCAGGAACAACTAATATGCTCAGATCTGTAGGAAAGAAAGCAGCTTTATTAACTTTAATTTGCGATATACTAAAAGGAGTTGTTCCAGTTTTACTTGCTGTGTTAGTAGGAAATCTTGCTAATAGATTTGGTGCAGGGCTAAGGGTAGAATATATGGCTCAAATTGCAGGAATTGGAACTATCATAGGACATACATTTCCACTTTATTTTGGATTTAAAGGTGGAAAAGGAGTTGCTAGTTCTTTAGGATTAATATTAATTATAAATTGGCAAGTAGGATTGATATGTTTAGTATTTGCATTACTTATAATGGCTATTACTAGAATGGTATCTTTAGGCTCTATAAGTGCAGCAGTATTATTTCTTGTTTTAACTATATTTAGAATAGGGGAACAATATTATATAGTTCAAGGAAATTATATAATTTTTGGATTAGTTTTAGCATTAATTGTAATATTCAATCATAGATCAAATATAAAAAGAATTTTAAATGGAACAGAGAACAAATTATCTTTTAAAAAACAAGAAACAAAAGAATAAGCGAGAGGAGATATTAACATGAAAAAAATATGTATAATAGGTAGTGGCTCATGGGGATGTGCTTTGGCAATACACTTAGGAAATTTGGGACATGAGGTTAAAATTTGGTCTTTTGCTGAAGATGAAAAATATTTTATAAATGAAGAGAAAACTTGTAAATTTTTACCAGGGTCAGTAATACCTGAAGGTGTAATTTGTACATTGGATTATAAAGAAGCAATAGAAGGTAGCGATATAATTTTGCACATAACTCCATCAAAATTCACAAGAGATACAGTAAAAAAATATAAAGAATATGTTACAAACCAACCAATAATAATATGCTCAAAAGGTTTTGAGGACAAAACTTTAATGACATTAGATGATGTTATAAAAGAAGAATTACCAAATACAAAAGTAGGAGTATTATCAGGACCAAGTCATGCCGAAGAAGTATCAATAGCTATACCTACTGCACTAGTGGTAGCATCAGAACATGAAGAAGTATGCAAAATGGTGCAAGATGAATTTATGAATGAAAAATTGAGAATTTATACTTGTGATGATCCAAAAGGTGTTGAACTTGGAGGTGCACTAAAAAATATAATAGCATTTTGTGCAGGTGTAGCATCAGGTTTAGGATTGGGAGATAATTCTTTTGCAGCACTAATTACTAGAGGATTAAAGGAAATTACAGAATTAGGAGTAGCATTAGGAGGAAATAGAGAGACATTTTTTGGATTAACTGGTCTAGGAGATCTAATTGTTACATGTCTAAGTGAACATAGCAGAAATAGAAGGGCAGGAAAATTAATAGGACAAGGAAAAACTTTAGAAGATGCAAGAAAAGAAATTGGAATGGTAATAGAAAGTGTAGACAATATTGAGGTAGCATATAAGTTAGCAAAAATTCATAACATAGAAATGCCAATATTAAATACAGTTTATTCTGTTTTATTTGAAAACTTGAAACCAGATATTGCGGTAAATAATTTGATGATAAGAGATAAGAAATCAGAATTTTAATATGAATAAAAAATATGAACATTGCAAATAATATATATAAAACAAAAATAGAGGGATAGAAGTTTGAAAAATGATTGAAGTAATTATTTCTTTCAATTTCTTGTGCCTTAGGAAGGAATGATAAGAATATGGAAATCTTTGATAAGATAGGGGAAGTAGCATCACAAACATATAAGTATACAGCAGAAAAGGCAGATAAGTTCGCAAGAGAAACTAAGCTTAGAATGAAGATAAATGAAAACAAGTCTAAAATTGAACACATATATAGCGAGCTAGGAGAAACGGTATATAGAAGACACCTTGCAGTCAATAAAGAAAATTTTGACAAAGAAATAAAAAATGCTTGTGATGATATAGATAGAATTTCAAAAGAGATTGAGCAACAATATAACGAATTATTAAATATAAAGGATAGGAAGCAATGTCCAAATTGTCATGAAAAGATAGAAAAAGACGCTAAATACTGCTCTAATTGTGGAATGGAACAAAACGAAGTAGTAAAAGAAAATGAAGAAAATAACGACATTGGAAAACAAGAGGAAAGTAATGATGCAATAGCTACAAATGCTACAGAGGAAGAAAAAGCGAGTAATGATAGCAACGAGGCATAAATAATTAATATGGGTATCTTTCAAAAAGATACCTTATTATTTTATCAGAATTTGAAGGAGTTACATTAATAAAAATATTATCGTCTAAGCTAATCCACATGTTTATATCATACTTATCATCATTGTCAATAAAAACACCAATTATATCAGAAATTTCGATTGGATTATCATATGAATTTTTCCATTTCAATGAATCATCTTCTACAGGGATAGCATCATTATTATAAAAATGATGTAGAAAACGAGATATTTCGCCTGATTTTTTACTATATAAATTAACTGTTGTATTCATATTGCAATCCTCCTTTTACATTATTAGTATAAAAAAATATAAAATAAATATTCATTAAATTACTTGTTTATATAAAAAGAAATGTCATTTTATAACACTATGAAATAAAAAAGAAATTGCATTTTGCATGCAATTTCTTTTAATTTTATTAGATTATCTATACATTTCTATATTTTATATATTGATAAATTCCGAAGATGCTTACAGCAATAATTCCATAAATAACTACGTTTGATGTTCCTGTTTGAGGTAAAGTTGGTTCAGGAATTATAGTAGTATCTTCAGTAACTTTTACTTTTGGGGAAACTGATGAAGTTTCATCATCTCCTTGATCGTCTGTTATATCAACCTTTTCGTTTGTAGGTAATATTTTATCAAGAATATCTCTATTAAAATTATCTTTTAAAGTTAATTTATATTGTAAAGAAACAGTTTCACCAGCATCTAATTCAGGAATAGTCCATGTAATGCAATTTGTTGTTTTATCAATATCAACAGTCACGTCACCTAGAGTAGGAGATTCTACATAAGCAAAATCAAAATTATCAATTATCTCTTGAGGGAAATAATCTTTTATAACAATATTAGTTAATAGAGTTTCTTTAACAATTTCAATATCATTGAAAACACTATTTTCTACAATATCTTTAATACTTGAATCAGTTATAAAATAATACTTTCCTGCTGTTGGAACTTGTTCAGTACCAAATACTTTTTCAGCAAGCTCTACATAAGAAGTACCAACAGTAGTATCTATTGCAGTACTAACACCAGCTAAAACAGAGATTAAATTAATCCCTTTATTGTCTAATTCAATCAACTTATTTTTTGTATTTTGCAAAACTATATCAGAAAATTGAATAGTATGTCCATGAATATCATTATTTGGAACACCGTCTGTTATCAAAATTATATATTCTTTATCAGCTGTTCCAGAGAAACTACGGTTTGCCAATTCTAGTCCTGCTTCAATATTTGTTCTAGAACCGTATGGAGAATTATGTATACGATTTACAGCATCAACTACTTGTGTATTATCTGTTGTTAAAGGTTGGATCAAGGTAGCATCTTCTATTGTTCCTTCTTTAGAACTATTAGAAGCACTAGAAAAACTTATAACACCTATTTTAAAATCTGAATCAGCAGAATGTAATTTTGTAGCTAATTCTTGAGCGGAGTTACAAATTAAATCTTTTCTTGTTTCTGTTTCTGAAACTTTATCTCTTAAGCTTGAAGAATTATCAATAACTAAAAATATTTCAGAATCAGTCTTCTCTAATTTTTCTTCTGCAGTATTTGTTACGTCAAGTTGTAAAGTAACAGAATTTTCATCATAAGTTATAATTTGTTTAGTGAATTTTCCATTTTCTCCAAATTCTATTTCACAAACGCTTTTGTCAACAACTTCAAAATGAGTATTTGAAGATAATGCTGCATAAGCAAAATTTGTGAAAAGTAAAGTAAACATTAGAAAGAATAAGAAAAGTTTCATTAATTTTTTCATATAAATTAAACCTCCAATATTATTTAAATTTATTATGTCAAATAAGATTATAACACAAATTACATAATATGTCTACAAAATTTTACAAATTTAACAAAATTTGCTAATGAATAGATTATAAGTAGTAATATGATTGTCAATCATTTTTGAAAATGTCTTAAAAAATTTTATTTATTAGCACTAAATTTTTATTTTAGTGCTAATATTTTT
>CANQQQ010000016.1 GCA_947626025.1 uncultured Clostridia bacterium | reverse complement strand
CCATCACTAGTAATTGCAACTCCTTCTATATGAATTATTTTGTCAATATCAGATACATTATGTGCTATTGTTTTATTGGTACTATTTATTGCACCTATATGTCGAACACAACGATAAATAGGTTTCCAGATGTCGGCACCTTCATACCATCTTTTATTTGTTTTTACTAATTTTGTATTATATTGATCGTAATAATCAACATATTCTTTATTAATAACATTTCCTCCAACTTGCAAAAGTCCTCCCAATTCTTGATTATAAGCACACATAATTCCCACACCATTTTTATCTAAAGAAATTGTTGGAATTGCACTATTCAGAATCAAACTTAATGTAGAAGAAGATAATTCATCACTTATTGTTAATTGAATATCATACGAATCATTTAAGTTCCAATAAGTATCACTATTATCACTTGCTATTTTCCCATTAAAAGAGAATCTTCCGTCATCTGTTGCTGATACATTTATTGCCGTTTTTCCGTCAATCCATTGTGAATCACTTGTCTTTTTTAATCTATATGTCACAGTCTTTATTGTGTTTTTTACTTTTCCAAAAGTATCGTTCCAAAAAGTTCCATTTAAAGTTAATATTGCTTCATTTCCGACATTTCCATCACTTCTTACTATAGAACAATTTTGTTTGTCAATCGTCAAAGGAGAATATGCAATTTCTTTTTCTGCTAGTTTTGTGACTAACGTAGAATTATTACGACTATCAATCGCATAGACATTATAAGTTCCACTAGAAGAATTATTTATTGTTCCTGTCACTTCGTCTGTATCACTATAATCAATATCAATTGACGAAGTTCCAACAGAGAATCTATATTTAGACATAGTAGCCTTTTTCAAAGGTGTAGCCTTGTTTTCACTAGAAATAGTCACTTTGATATTAGAATAACCATTTATATTATATTTTGAATTCCCTGTTAGATTCAAAGTTTTGCTATTTATATCTTCAAAATCGAAATTATAAAACTGCGGATTGGCATCCGTTAATGTACATATATTTTTTAATTCAGAACTTTCTCCTAGTTTTGTATTTCCGTTCCACGTTTCAATAACTGCTCCTAACGTGACAGAATTGGAATTTTTTATGTAATCATATATATATTCTTTGCTTTCATCATCTAATGTAAATTCCGTTCCATTTTCATAATCTTTAGTTTGTAATGCTTTTACACTTGGAATCGATATTCTTAATTTATTTGTATAACTGCTGATATAACTTGTATACCATACATTAAAAGTTCCGTCAATATTATTTCCTGTAAAAGAATTAATCTTACTTACTCTTTTTATTTGTGGTAATCTTAATGTTCCGCTTGTATTTCCACTCGTAAAAGTAGTAGATAATGAAGCACTTATTGTAGCGCTAAAATTTCCATTGCTATCATGTGCAAAAGTGAAATCACGTGTAATAAGAGTATAATCTCCTCGGCTATAATAAGTTCCTATTGATTGTAAACCGCTTGTATGAACAGAAGCAGAACCTCTACTCCAAGACACATAATTATTTGTGACGTGCAATATACCATATAGCCTTACTTTTGACGAATTTTCAGATGTGCTTTGACTTAGCAAATCATAAGCCAATTCATAACTACAACCATTTAAATTTACTATTCCTAATCTTGTCGCCATATTTCCTCCTTATAATCTTGTAATCCAAGTTTGATTATTAACTTCTTTTATTATAACACCTACAATTTCGGCTTCTTCTTCTATTTCTGCTCTTTTCGTAACCATCCCTGTATCTGTAAATTCGGTTAGACGGTTGCCACTTTTATCAAGAGTTCTTATGCCGTCCGCATTTGCTTTAAAAGTAGTATCAGTATTTGTAGAGGTAATTGTTATACCTTTTGAAATATTAACAGTATCCGTGGTTGTTTCATTTTGATTCTGTGAATATGCAAGTTTTACTTTTCCTGCATTTACCATTAAATCATAAACCTCAACGGAATTATCAATATCTGTTATAAACTCAACTTTTATGTGCCTTGTCGTGACTTGCAATTCATTAATGTCATCTACTCCTGTGATGAAAGTTCCTTCCTCATCACTATCTAAAACATATTCCAAACCATTAATAACAACTCTAAAATTGGCAAGCGATATGTCTTTTTTATATTTGAAACTAACAGTATAATTTCCGTTGGAAACTTCTTGTTCTTGACTCAGACTACCATTTTGTAATAACAACGATCTCATGTTTTGCGCATTATCATTTTTATTTCTTATAACTTTTCCATTCCAAAATTCGTATGGATTTTGTTCTCGATCATCATTTTCATTTTCATACCACAAACCTGTATTTCTAAAAATATTATTTCCTCCTGCTTCGCTAAATGTGTTGGTGACACCTGTTGCCGAATTTTGTATCAATTCGTTTGTTTGTTCTATTGTATATGTATTGCCAAGTCCATCTTCTAAAGTATTTGTTTTGGTTGTTAATTGATTTATTTGTCCTTCATGCTTATCAACTATATATTCTGTCCTCATCATTTGATTATTTAAGTCATTTGTATTATCTATATAATCTATTACACTATCAATTATTGATGGTGCTGATAAAGTAGAATCTAAACCGTTTGGGCTTTTCAATTCATATCTTAATACCAAACTTTCTTTTCCATCAATATTAAGTAAATCTCCTAATTCAAAATAAGGCAGACCTTCCCATTCAGTTTCATAAGCAATATAACCAAATCCTCTTACTGCTTCAAATAATTCATCAATATATTCTTGTCTTAATTCTTGTGTATATACGAAAGGATTATTATTTATAACAACTTTATGAATTCCATTTTTATCAACATCTTCATCATCTTGCTTTTGTACATATTCTCCTTCAATATCTTTCATACCTAATACGATCTGATTAATTTTCCAAGTTGTTCTTTTATATTCTGAATTTGATAACTGATATTTTTCTAAAGTTATCGTATCTTTTCCTTTTAATTGTAATTTTAATTTATCGTTGCTAATTAAAGCATAATTACCACTTATTTCACATATTGCACGAAGAATATCTTTTAACGTTTCATTTTCTACAAACAAATTTTCATTTAAAACTTTATCTCCATTAGCAATTGTAGTTGTTTCTAATTCAACTCCTGCCTGTTCGCATATATTTTGTAATAATCCGTAAATTGTCGTAGGATATTCAGTTAATAAAGGATTATAAACTATATTGAATAAAATTAATTTATCATAAGAAGTTATACTGCTAAAGAAATCGTCTTTTCCCTGTTCTTCAAATAATTTAAAAGTTCCAAGTGAAATATATTCATATTCATTTCCTGTCCATATTCCGTCAAATAATTCAAATTCATCCAAGCCTCTAACATATTCAGTTTCAATGTCAAATTTTAGTATTTTAGCAATTGCATTACCTACAATATTTCCCTCATCATAAGCATCGGCATATAAGTCAACATTTTGTACAAAGAAAGAATTATCTCCAACTTTAATATAACTCTTTCTTTGCGTCGTATATTTATTATAACTTTCCTTTATTTTATCACTAACTACTAACATTATTATACACTCTCCCATACAATTGTAAATTCGTCATATATTTCTTTACCTGTATATAATAATGAGTTTGTTGGATTATCATTTACTCTAAATGTTGCAATTTTATAAGTTCTATCATCTTTGCTCCAATATGTTGCTTCAAAATCACCAAGCATTAAATTGCAATATTTTTGTAGTGTTTGACCGTCAATTTGAGAAAACGTAAAAGAAATAGTTGTTTTTTTCTTTTCAGCAATATTTCGTCTTTCAGTTCCATCAGCCATTGTTTTTCTTTGTAAAACTATATCTTGATTTTCTTGTATATTATATCCACCACGAAGAATATATTTTAATTTAGTTTCTCCAATTTTTGCTAAATAATCTTCTATCATGCTTTTGCCACCTCTCTATTACGATTTTCTGTATTAACTACTTCTGCTAATACTTTACCATTTACAACTAATTGAGTTTGATTTGTACTTCTATCTAATAATTCAAAGTTTGGTATTCCAGCCATAGCCACTTGATAAGTTCCACTTGTTTCAACATTAGCAGCCATTTTATCAGTTTCTATCGAAATAGTATCTTGCATTTTATTTACAATCTCTTTACCATATTTTTCAATATCTTTTAAGACTGTATCTTTTTCATCTTCAACTCCTAATCCCAAACCTTTCATTAAAAATTGTCCATACTTTCTAGATGCTTTTGATGGCGAATGTTCTTGTAATGATTCTCTTAATTTTCCAAGAAGAGAATTACCAAAAGAGAAAATAGATGAAAACGCAGCATTTCTGCTATCTCTATTATTAATTCCTTGTGTAGTACCATCAATCAAATTTTTACCAGCTTTATTAGCTTCTGATTTTGCTTTATCTATTTCTTTCGCCATATCTTCTCCAAACTGTTTTGCTTGTTTTTTAGACATCGGCGCTCCTTCTTTTTGTCCATCAATGTATGCTTGAATATGTCCATTTGCTGTTTTCTTAAATGCAATATTTTTTCCTGTCAATTCTGATAGTTGTTCAGCAAGTGCTTTATTCCATGTTCCTTTTATTACTGTTTGTCCTGTTGAAATTGTAGCGTTCATATCTTTTTGTTCTTTTTCTAATTGTGCAAGTCTTTTTTCAGTTGCGGCAACTTCTGAGTTGTAAACATCTTCATCATATTTATTTTTATTATCTTTCAAAAACTGTAAATATTGTTTTTGACTTTCAATTGCTGCTGCATAATTTTTTGCTGTTTCTTCGTTTGTTTTTGCATGATAATTTGTTGTATCTTCATACATTTTTAAAACTGCATCATAATTTCCATTTGATAAATTTAATAATGCTTGTTCATAATTTCCTATGATTTGTTGATTATTTGCATAAGCCTGTCCTGTCTGTGTTAATACATTATTACTTGTTTGTAATGCTCCATTTGAAGCATTTAATTGTTGTCCTAATTTTTCAAAAGACAAATTTACCAATTTTCCATTTTCATCAACATACGTTAATGTTTCTGATACTTGTTTTAATTGTTTTGCTGTTAGACCATAAGTAGATTGTATTTGTTTTAATATATTATTTCTTTCTTTTTCTTTCTCTGTGACGTCTTTAACCGCATTGGCATAACTCTTTTCTAATTCTGCTTGTTTATCTTTTGCTTTGTTGTAAACTTCTTCTTGTGCGTCTAACAATACTTTTGCACGTTTACTTTGTATTACATTATCAATAGCACCTTTCATTTCTTGATAATTTTGAATCACACCATCCGTTGTTTTTATTTCAATTCCTAAGGCATTGCTTAATTCTCCTGTTATGAAATTTACTCTATCTTCATATCCTTCTTTTACTTTTCCATTTTCGTCAACTAGTGCTTGTAATTCATTATATAGATTTTCTGTATTTTGAATTTCATTCATATTTTTATCAAGATATTCTTGCCGACTTATATTTGCTTCTTTCATTGCATTGTCGTATTCTATTAATGATTGAGTTATTTTTTGAGTTTCTGTTTGATTATCTCCTATTGCTTTACTTAAAAGATACATTCCAGCAGTAAATCCTGCCACAGAAGCAACAACCAATCCTATTGGACTTATTGCAAGAGTTGTATTTAAACCTGCCATCGCAGTATTAGAACCTGCAATTGCTGGAGTTAATGTTAGGAAACTTTTTGTTAAATTAGCAAAATCTCCAACTTTTTTCCCTATTTCCATTACTTTTAAAGCACCATTATAAGCAACAAATCCAGCCGTTAATGAGCCAACGATAGGTATTAATACTTTTATTGCATTTATTAACGTTGAAAAATTAACTTTAGAAATGGCATTTGCTATATTACTTAATTGTATTTTCGCTTGTTTTCCAATTTCGGAAATTAATTCACTTAATTCTGGTAAATTTGATTTTTTCAAACTCTTATTAATGCCACCGATCATATCAGCAACACCTTTTACAACTTGTGTTTTTGCGACTTTTATACTTGTTTTTATACCACCTGTAGAATTTTTTGCTTGTTGTTCAAAACTTTGAAAACCATCTATTCCTTCTTCATTTAATTGAACTATTGTATCCATAAAATCGTCCATAGATACTGTGCCTTCTCGAAGCGCTGCTCCTAATTCATCAGCATTTACATAACCCATAGCTTCAGCAACTTGTTTTAATTGAGCTGGCATAGCAGTCATTGCTGTTCTCCACTCCATCATATCAGGTTTACCTTTTGCATAAGACTGACTTAATTGTTCTAATGCACTTGATTGAATTTCACTAGAAGCACCACCAGCCAAAATTGCATTATTTAAAGCTAGGAATAAATCAGTTGATTTTTTTACATCTCCATTTTTAGAAGTAAATCTTTGAACAGCCGAAGCTCCTTCATCTAATGTTGTAGGAAGTCCAGCAAGTTTATTGCTCATTTTATCGATTGCTTCACTAGCATCTTCTGAACTTATACCTAAATTTGACATAACTTTAGGAAAGTTATTTAAAGTATCAACTCTTGAAACTGCGCTATCTATACTTGAAACAATAGTAGACATTGCTTTTGATATTAATTTTGTTATTCCTAAACCTTCAACAATATTTTTAACAGTTGAACCAGCTTTATTAACACTATTTTCAGTTTGTTTTAAACCTTTGTTAATTCCACTATTATCAATATCTGTTTCAATAGTAATTTTACCATCGGCAAACATTTGTATATTCAACTTCAATTTTTCCATATTTTTCCTCCTTTCTACCAAAAGGCTTCTGCAAAATCCTGTTCTTTCTGTTCTTGCGTTCTTTCATCTGGAAGAGCATATTGTCTTTTGATTTTTCTATATTTTTCTCTTTCTTTTTTGTCTTTTATTTTTGATATATCTAATGCTCTGTATCCCATAATTTGACATATCTTATTTTCGTCTTTTAAACCCTCAAATAGAGCCTTAAATTTAAACCAATGCAGATATTCGATTTCGTTCAAATCAATGCCATATTGGTCTAGAAATGCCGAATAAATTAATTCTGCATCATATTTATAAGAATATATTTCGTTTCTTTTCTTTGTTTCTTTTTTTGCAGATTTTTTTTCTTCTTTTTTTTCTTTACCACCAGAATAAAACCAAAGTATTCCGTCAATTGCTTTTTTTAAGTTAATTGGTTGTTCTTTATACATTAATTTTATTGCAAGTAATATTTTTTCTTTATCTTCTACATCATTATCTTGCATTAATAATTCAAATAAAATAAAAGACCTAAAATTAGTATTAATTTTAAGTCCTTCATATTCAGTTGGTAATTTATCTAATAAAATGTTCATCTTTCTAACCTTTCAGGACTGTATTTACTAATTATGCTATTGACTTTATTTTCTTGTTCTTCTTTAGCGATTTTTACGTCCTCTATGGCTTTAACACATTCTGCTAAACTATTCCTATTTCCGAATAATCTTTCGCTCGTTCCCTCGCCTAGAACACGGTCAAGAAAGTCTTTCGCTATTTTACATTCCTGCCTTATGCCTTCGGCTTGTGGTAATGTGTCATATATTTTTATTAATTCTTCATTCTGCTCTTGTACTATTTTTTCGGCTTCACTTATCCTTTCAATAGTATCTGCTTCCGTGAAATCAATATCAAATTCAATATTATTAATTTTCATAAAATATTACCTTTCTTCTTTTATTGTTGTTTTTTTAACTCTAAATCGGTAAGTTTGATTGTTCTGGTATTTTTTCCCTCTGACGTAACTTCAATAGTATTATCATTATTATGAATTTGAAAAACTATTAATCCGTCTTTGGGATCAACAGCAACAGGTTTTTTTAGCTTAGCACCAGTACCTTTAAGTTCACATTTAACAGTACCTTTTGCTTGTCCTTTTGCCTCTTCAAAATATAAAGGCAAAAAATTACCAGAATTATCAGAAAAATCAAACGCTTCCCAATTTTCGACATATTTTAAAGCACCAATTGCATTATCATTTCTTATAACTAAATTTTCATACAAATCTCCTGCAGTTTTTCCACCTAAATTTAGATCTGTTTCTGTTGAAGGTATTTTAATGATAATTATTTTTTTTTTTCCGTGAACGTTGCCACTGAGTTATTTTCATCTAATTTAGCTGTTCCGACAATTCTTGTGCCAGTAGCACTAAATGTGCCAGAATAAGTGTAAGCGTCCATGCTATCACCTTCGGTGTCTCCTATAATAGCATACTCTCTTTTAACCGCTTCATAACCTCCGTCATCTGTTGGCTTTGAAAAATCAACAGTAACGATATTTCTACGAGCATCAGTACCTGTTCTTTCTTCATCAAGTATTTGTACCATTTCATCGTGTACTTTATCTCCAGCATATTGATCGAATCCAAATTCAATACTTGGAGCAAATCCTACAACGTCAGTTGTTTCAAATTCTTCATCAACGTATTGTCTTGAATATTCGGTTGGATTTTTAGAGCCACTCATTGTAGTAAATCCACGCATACGGTTAAAAGTTTCTTCACCTTCTGGCGATTTATTTCCAAAGAAAGCAACCTTATCACTTCTTTTTACTAATTTTCTTTCATCTGCCATTTCTATTTTCCTCCTTTTTCATAAGTTATTCTCATTTGTATAGCATATTTTGCTGTTCCACTTTCTATATCTTGTATAGTTCCATTATTTAAACACTCTATTGATTGAATACCATCTATTTCAGGTAATATTTTTTTATAATTATTATCTTCTATCTGATTTTCAAACTTTTCATAAAAATCAAGATTAGCAATATTTTGAGCAACAGTATTGTCATAAAACTCACGGCTACTAAATTGAAATACAAATTGATTTAAGCTTCCACCATCTCTATATGCTTTTATCACTTTTTCAGTAGGTATTGGCTCTATTGAATAAGTTGTTGCATCTTCACCAAGAAAATCTGCTAAAATATTATCATATTCTTCTGCAAGTGAAACATTATTAATAAAATATTCTCTTATTTTTTCTATCATATCATTTGTTTCCTTTCGTTTTTTTAGCATAATCTTCAACTTCTTTTACAATTGCACCTTTTTCAGCACTTATCATTTTTCTATCCCAATATTTACCTCGTATTCCTTTACCTTTATTGGTAGTATATTGTTTATGGGCATATTTTTGTTCATAAGTTACACTTCCTGGTCTAACTGTGACAGTAGTTGCTAATGCACCTGTTTCCCACGGTACATATTTTACCATTCTTCTAAAACAAGTATCTGCCAAAAATAATTGAGTATTTCCACCTTTTTCCATACCAAATTTTGATATTATTTTTCCTTTATCAAAATCTTTTAAAGTATATTTTAGTTGTAACCTCATTAATTACCTCTAATTTCAAAATGATGCATGTTAGGACTTCCGAAATCTTTATCATCAACTAGAGTAATAGTAAATACTTCATATTTTGATAATTCTTTTATACCTTTAACTTCAGTTTCTTCAACTTTGCCTTTAATGATTAAATCATCATTTTCTAAAGTCCAACCAGTACCTGTTTTAGCATATTCTTTAGGTTTTTTATATTTGCTTAAATCATTTTTGTTCTTTGGTATATATACATTAACTTTATCTTCTTTTTCAGAACCAGTATTTCTATTAATACCTTGACTATCATCCCAAAACACATTTTCAATATAATGTTTTTTAAATCTAACATTTTTATTATTATCAGTAAATTTATTAAATACTGACATTCCTGTATTAGTCATCATAAGAAACACCATTATACATAATATGTTCACCGTTTACAACGCAACCTATTAAGTAATTCATCATAATGTCTTCTAATTCAGATTGTTTAGATTTAACTATTTCTTTTATATTTTGAAGTATTTGGTCAGTAGTGATATAACTAACAGAATAACTTCCAACACTTTCACTAGCAATATTTCCATTATCCTGTTTTTCTTTAGACATTTCATTAATATATTTTGCAATATCATTAATCATTCTATTTATACATAGTTTAACTTCTTGTGGTATTTCTTCAGCATTAACTAATCTTTGTTGTGTTCTACCATCAATTATTTTTCTAGTTTCAAATTCTAATAGATTAAAAGGCATATATTCCATTTTACCACCTAATAACCTATATTCTTCATAAGTTAAATATTGGTTTTCAAATTTCATAAATGCCCTCCTATCTATTCAGTAAATGATTTTACTTTTGTTTTTTTACTTGAATAAGCAATTGTTTTTGGTGATAATGTTACTCCTGAAATATCAAGTGTTCTCGTACCATTAACTTTTCCTGTTACTGTAACAGTTATAGGTTTCTTACCACCTTCGGTTAATTTAATAAGATATTGATAATCTGTAGTACTTAATGTAGTTTCTTCGCCACCTTCGAATTGGCATTTTACTGTATTACCTTCATCTTTAGCTTGAGGTAGTTCTAAAACTAAATAGTTACCTTCGCCACCTGCTCCAGTAATATCTTCTAAATAATTAGAAGTACCCGTTACTTTATCACCTTTTATTTGTATTCCTGTTTGAATATCTTTTACAGTCTTATTTGTACCATTAACAGATGTGCCATCTTCTGGTACATTTACTTCAACATCGTTTAATCTACTTTTTTTTTTACGCTTGCAAATGGGAATCTTTGTTCAGTAGTATTTTCAACATTTACAGGGTTAGGTAATTGCCATCCAAGTCTCATTGTAACTCTTAATGCTACCATATCGTCTTGTGCTAAGTTGTAAACAATATCTCCATTTTCTGGGTCTTGAATAACTGCTTGATCTAATACTTTAAAAGTAATATCTTGTCTCATAGCATATACTGCTTGTTTGAAATCACCTAAGATTAAATCAAGATTTTCTTTATCCCAAGCACCATTATCTACATAATTTCTTGGTAAAGCACCAATTTCAGTATTTTGAATAGGTTGTCCAGTAGTATCAAGCATATTTCTAAATTTACTTTTTAATTCTACTCCTCCCAAAATACCAGTAACATTGTAACCGCTTGTTTCAACTTTAGTCATAGCAGCGTCAATATCTTTATAAAGATTATCAGTTTCTTCAACTCCAGCATTTGCAGTTTCAATTTGTTCTTTGATACCTTGTTCCCAATCTGCTGGCTTATCAGTACCATTTAAAATTGCATTGTCAATTTTACTTGCAAATGCTTCAGTAATTCTTGGTCTAACTTGAGCCCAAATATCTACTGAACTATCAGCTAATAAGTTTTCTTTAATTGGAACGATAACTGCTAATTCTGCAGCGTTAATAAATTTATCTTTCCAAGCCATTTTAGTAACACTTTTGCGTCCATTTTTGTTTGTTTCATTAACAAATGATACAACAGGAAGAGTGTCTAAAATTCGTAATTTTGTCTTATCACTAGTCATATTTGGTAACTTAGTCATAAGAGGTAATAATTTACTATCTCTAATTGTACCCTCAAATATTTCATTTGCTACTTGAGTATCAATTAAAGTTTCTATGTCTGTTCTTTCAATTCCTTTTACAGCCATTTTAATCTTTTCTCCTTTTCTAAATATTATTTTCCACGCAAGATATTATTCATAATATCGCTAGTGGTAGTTTGATGATTTTCACCAGTACCTACACTAGGTGAACTTTGCACTTTCTTAACTACAGTTTCCCCAAAATATTGAGAATTATCTTTTTTGTAATTTTCAAGTGCAGTTTCGAAGTCAGTCTTATCATCAACTTGAGACATAACTTCACTCATAACAAACTTACTAAATTCCTTTTTTACTCCACTTCCACTCATTTGAATTTCCGCTTTAAGGTTTTTATTTTCATTTGTTAAGTTTTGTAAATTTTCTAAAGACTTATTATTATCTTCGATAGTTAAGTTAAGTTTATTATTATCAGTTTTTAAGGCTTTGTTTTCTCTTTTTAAATCAACAATTTTAGCTTCCAAATCGGTAATTTTTTCATCTTTTCCTTTACTATCTTCGACTTTTGTACCCATCTCTTTCATAATTTTATCAATTATTTCTTGATCTAAGTTTAAGTCCTTCAAAAACTCACGCATATAAATATCTCCTCCTATCGTTATTTAATATCGGCGTCACGACCACCGTGTGAATTGATATATGGTTTTTACACCTTAATTAAATTGTACCACAAAATAAAAAAAAGTCAAAATTGACTTATTTTTGTAAATTTGGAGGTAGAGGTGAGATTTGAACTCACGCATATTGGTTTTGCAGACCAACTTCTTAGCCACTTGAATACTCTACCATAAAGAGGCAATTAGCCTCTACATTACAAGCCATGCATATTCTACTTGCCTATTTCTACAATCCCATGTGTCATAGATAGTTCCATATTTAGAACAAGTAATATGTCCTTTAGTTGTTATTAATAATATATTGTTATAATATAAATCAGATATTTCTCCAATTGTTTCACCATAGACAGGTAATCTTTTGTACCTTCTATCTAAATAATTTATTATAAATTGAGAATTATCTATCATTGTACCATTTTCTTGAGCTAAATCACTTAAATGTTCATAAATATAGTCCCAAGATTTTCCAGTAGCACATGAAATTGCCCTTATAGTACAATCTTCATCTAATTTTCCAAGTGCATTGGCATTGTAGTATTCATACATCTTATAGTTCACTCATTTTTCTTATGTGTTTTCTTATAATTTCTTTTTCTTCAGGTTCAGCCTCTTCAAAAATCATAGAAACGCATTCAGTAATAGACATCATCATATCTTCTAATCTTCTTGTACTATCTTCTTTAGCCTTTTCTAATACTTTTAATAATCTATTTTTTTCATATACATTGCATATTATCGTTACCATTACTATCCTCCTAAAATTCCTTATTAAAACTATTTTTCAAGTCTTCTTTTCCCTGTCTCCAAACTACCCTGCAAAATTCATGTGCTTTAGAACATAATCTGTATTTTTGATAAGCATAATCTCTAAATCTTGTCTTACTTACCCCTAAATCTGCACAATATTGATTTGCATTTAACTGTATTTCAGCCCACCTATTTGCAAGTTGCATAAATACAATTGCTAATGAATAAGCACCTTCTATATCTTCTGGAATAAGATTATAAAAATCTTCCATCGCTTCTTGATACTGTTGTATATCTTCTTTTAATTCCGTTAGCATTGTTCTTGCTCCAATTTTACATATTGTTTATACGCATCAATACAATTTTGTATTCCTCGATCGTCTTTAGTCTTTATCTTCCCTTTCGGTATTCTTAAAAATATAAATTTCCCTGTTCTTGCCCAAAAACTCATTATAGGTTTATTATCATAATAAATATTGATATGTCCTATTTCTTTCTTTTTTATTTCATGAATTATATTATTGTTATTTAATAAATTACTAGCATACTCACATCTTTCTATTGCTTGCTTCTCTTTATCATACATATATTTTCCTTTTCCTTTCTTTCAAATAATCACACCATTCCTTAAATCCCATCACAAATGGAGTTAAATTGTAGCCATCCGCCCAACCACAAAATCCTATCCAGCCATCCTCATTAAAAGTAATAGCTTCACGATCATCAAAGTAAGTTCCTTTTACTCTAATTTCAGCAAATTTTATTTTTCCATTTTTATCAAGTTTTATATTAGTATTCCTTCCTCGAAGTTTAGGCTCATTTATCATTAACATACAACTTCCAGCCTCAGCAATTCTTTTATTTAATATTTGTATAAGTTTATATATTTCATTCATTCCAATATCTTCATAAGATAAATTACTTTTTTTAAAATAATTTCTTGCTAATTCTCTATGATTCATATTATTTCTCCTTATGCTCGTGCATCCATTCATACACTGAATTTAATCCCATATTTTCTAACAACCAATTAGTTGCATATTCTTTACTTAAATGAGTTTTTTTAACTCTACTCTCATAATAATCATTTACTGCTCTAGACTTTAATTCTTCTTCATCTTGATAATTACCTTCGACTAAGTAATAATCATACCCAACAGCCTTAATCCCATCTAATGTATATGTGTCTGTAGCATAAAACAACTTTTCATCATTCATAAATAGCCTATAACCACATTGCGGAACATCATGATATAGTTTTACAGGTATTATTTGAAACAGATCATAATTATATTTTTTCCCTATATCATAAACATCTATATTTCTCTTATCTACTCCACAATTTATAAGTATTTGTACTAGCCATTTACAACATCCAAATCTTAATGTTGGTCTACTTTCTGCTAATTTCTTTATTGTCCTTGTATTAAAATGATCGTGATGTTCATGAGTTAAAAGAACTAACTTCAATTTTTTTAAATAGGGAATTAATTTTTTATAACTAATTCCCATATCAATTGCTATAATGTCATCTACTATTGTGCAATTACCATCGCTACCTGTATTGATTATTTTATAGTTCATTAATATCAACAGGCTTTACTTCTTTTTCTTCAAAATCTGCATCTGGAATTTCTTCTTCCCCTTGATTAATAATTTTTTCTTCTTCTTTCAATTCCGGTAATTCTACATTCATTTCTTCTGCTTCATACATTCCAGATAAATCTTCAACAAAAGCCTCTCTTAAAGCTCTTACTTTAGCAACCTTTTCAATCATTGTTGCAGGTTGCTTGCTCCAATTTGAATTTGGTTCTCCATTTCCTTTCTTTTGAATTGCTTCTTCTAAGGATACACTACTATAAATTGAATGCACCCAATCTTTTCTAAAGACTTCTGCCCAGCCTCCAACAAGAGTTTCACCAGGCAATTTAAAAGTTCCCTTTCTTTCAATTATTTCTCCATTTTCATCAGTTACTACAATTCCACTTCTCATTCCGTCATAGTGAGGATTTAATACTGCTCTTTTTAAAATTGCATCTTTTCCAACAACAATACTTGCAGGTTGATTATTTGAGTATTTAATTAAATATGCTTCTCTCAAAAATGGATTTAATTTTCTTACCTTACAAAGTTCAGTAAATAATTTAAATTCAGGCATTGTTATTTTTGCTGTAGTACCAACCAAATAATCTTGTACA
Source organism: uncultured Clostridia bacterium (assembly GCA_947626025.1). GTDB lineage: Bacteria > Bacillota > Clostridia > TANB77 > CAG-508 > CAKPSH01. The sequence goes on along the minus strand of CANQQQ010000016.1, from coordinate 21,298 downwards.
ATTTGTGGAGTTAATTTTATTTGCTGTCCATCAACTTCATATTTAACTACTATTTCTTGTTTTAATTGTTCTTTATTATTCATAATAACCTCCCATTTCTTTTAATTGTCTAAATTGACCTTTACTATTTCTTAATGCTGAAACTATAATTTTTGCTTGTTCTTTTTCTCCAATAAATTCAAAAGCTAATTTTACAAGTTCTTTTTTGATTTCTTCTTTTGGCGCTGATAAAGAATCAATCTTTTCAATCATTTCCTTGTCTGTGATCTCTTGTTCTCTTTTTTCTTCTTTTTCTTTTTGAGCCTGTTCTAAAGCAACGTGTCTTTGTTGTACTTCTGTAATTGCTCTTGATACATTTAGGTCTTTTTTATACTCAATCATCATTTCATCAATGTATTGTTGACTATTAATTAAATTAATATCGTCTAAAATTTTATTAACAAATTCATTTGCTTTTTCTTTTAATGATTTCATACTTGCTGACAAAGTGACATTTATATTTGCATTTGAATAATCAATAAAATCAATATTTTCTTGCTGGCATAATTCTTCAAAATAATCTTTTACTTCACTAGTCTTTATTGCTAATTGTTCTGCTTCATAGCTATTAACTTGTTTGTTAATCGTTTCATAGGTATCATTTAAAATTGATTCTGTCATTTTTGCAGTATCAACAAATTTTTGTAAAGGTTCATTATACTTTTTTGTAATTTGTTTCCTAAAATCTGCTACTTTGCTCTTAAATTTATTAACTTCCGCTTTTTCTGTTTTTGCTTCTTTTAATGTGTCTTCTGTAAATATTATTTTTGAGTAGTATTCATTTAGTTCTAGTGCGTAATTTTGAACGTCTTGTATATTGTCCTCTATTTCCGCTATTCCTTTGATTTCTGCTTTTATTTCGCTTTTAAATTCTGGTTTTACTAATTCATTTTTTGTTTCCATTTAATTCTCCTTTTTCTTACTATTTTTTTGTTTTTCTTTTACAAATTTTTTCGTTAATTCCTCTATTGCTTTTTCAAATTTCTCACATTCTATTTTGTTTATTTTTTTTTGAGTATTTAACTCAATTATCTTTTGCTCTAATTCATCTTTTTTAGCTTCATACTTTATCATTAATGTGTTATATTTCTTTCTAGTTTTTAAATGTTCATAGATATGCTTTAACATTTTATTCCTCCTCAAAATCTTGAATAACTGCTTGAATTAATTGGATTTTCTTTTTTAAAGTAGTTTTTTCTGATAACACACTATCTATCTTTTTCATGAGATTTTTATATGCTCTAATCTCATCCTCCAATTCTACATAATCACTGTATGGCACTCTGTTTTCTCGTTCTAGTCTTTCACAATATTGATCATAGCCAGGGTAATAACTATCTAAATCACGTGTATCCATTAAAAATCTCCTTTCTAAAAATATGTAATACTTGTAATCTTTATCTTTTTTGAATATTTGCATTTGTTTTTGAATCTGTCGAGTAAGTATTTACTCCAAAAAATCTTTGTAAATTCCTTGTTTGTATCTAACACAATACAATTCACCTCATACATCGTTATCATCCTTTTTTTCATTCTTTTTATATTTTTGTATTAAAGTTTCTATCATATTGCTCATATTTCTGTTTTCTTCAATTGATATTTTTTTTAAAATTTCCCAAGTTTCTTTATCTAAACTAATACTTTTTATTACTTTCATAATTACATCTCCTTAATATTAAATTTTAAATATTTTAAATTTTTTATTTCTTTTTTTGATAATTTGTTTATATATCTTGTAATAAGATTTTTTGCACTTTTTATATTCTTTGCTCTGCTATTTCTGTAATTCTTATTACCAAATAATAATATTCCATTCTTTTTATATATAAGCATATCTTTATATTCTTGTATTATTTCCCAATTTTTACCGATCATATTATCAACTCCTTTCTTAATCAATTCCATATTTATTAAAATCAACATAACCTCCAATTGAAGGTAGACAAACTTTTCTAAATAAATTTTCTTTATGATTATTGTCATTTAATTTTATAAATCCTTCTGTTTCATATTCATATACGTTTTTGTATTGAGATAATCTTCTCATTTTAGCATTTGTTTTTACTATTTTTGTAAATGTAAAAAGTGTTTGTTCTTCAATATCATAATTTTCATTGATGTATTTTACTATTTCTTCATAAGTTCCTTTAATTTCTAATTTAATTTCTTTCATTTTAATTTCCTTCCTTTCTTTATTACAATTATATCTTAACATAAATTGTTATAATTGTCAATAAAAATTATCATTTTTTAATATTTTTTAATAAAAAAAGAAAACTATTTAAAGTTTTCCTAGTAACATCCCGATTTTTATCAGGAAAATCACCTTCTATTTTGCGTTTTACCTAATATTAGGTCGCCGAAGCTAGGCTGGGGCTACTATCTCCCGTCATATGTCTTATGCCACACTATACATATAGGAAATTAAATTTCCTAAATTTATTATAGCATAATTATTTGTTCCTTGCAACAAAATAATAGGACATCGTCCTATTCTTTTCCTAACTATACCCTTGTCGACGAGGATGTAAGGTCGCAACCCAGTTAGGCATTTCAAACAATTAAATTATAAAATAAAAAAGAAGCATTGTCAATTTGCTTCTTCTTGCCGACAATAGGCTGTGTCACCTATATTAATTATACAATATTTATTTTTTAATTGCAATAAAAAAGTGATATAAAATCACTTTCTAATATAATCTAACAAGTTTTGTTTATGCAAGCTTTTTTAAATAAAATATTTAACGCTACACTTCCATGCCGACTATATTATAATGCAAAAAGGTATTTGTGAATAATCACACTAACAATCACTTAAATGTGCCATTTATATTTTAGATTGTTTCTTCATATAAATGTATGCCTGCACACATAATTATTTATTTGCAATTTAATTATATCATTTTTATTTTTTAATTGCAACTCTTTTATAGCCACTTACACTAGCACGTTTCATATACATATCTAATCCGCATTTATTACTAAAATCTTTGTATCTTTCAGTATATTGTCTTATTTTTATTTGTGCCTTTTCTACTTCTTGCATATCTCCACTCGATCTAGCAATAATTTGCCTGTCTTTTTGTTTTCTTATAGCGGTTTCAAGTTGTCTCTGTACTTGCGTTGCTTCATATTTTGTATAAGTTTTTCCATTATATTTTACTTTTTTAAGACTATCATCTCGAAATTCTTTTAATTGTTTTTTAGTGTAATTATGTTGACTAACACCCATTACTATACTAAAAGCAAAATGTTTACAATTTAATTCTCCAATAGGACGCATTAAATTATTATTCATTTTTTCAAATTCCTTTTTAGTAAATTGCCTACCCTGTATGTCTAAATGGTCTTCTGCACATGGACTATGTGCTGTTAATTCAAATCCATCAGCTCCGAATTCTTTACCAATTTGCTCTTGAATACCTAAATTCGTTCTTCTTAAACTTGTTAAAATGCTTTCACGAACAACACTATCTAATCTTCTTTGATAACCACTTCCATAAGATACTTTTGCTTCATTAATTCGTAATCCACTATCTGCTAATTGTCGTAAAATACCACGCATTGCACTTTGATAATCTTGTTGCCCACTTGCAACGTTATAGATAGCTTCATCAAGTATAGTTTTATATGTATCAGGTAAATTAACAAAACCTATATTTTTATTAGTTCTAGGGTCTACTAAATTAAAACCTAGCGTATTTTTATCTATACTTTGAAATAACTGATTTGTTTCTTTTTCAATAGACGTTACAAACTTTTTTAATTCTTCGTTGTGTTCATAATCAACATACTCTTTATTTTTAGCTTTATAAAATACCTCCGAAAATTCAACATTTTCTTTAGCTGTGTTTTCTAATACTTTTATAACGTCTTTTTCACTTATTTTAGCAACTTTGGATATTTTGTTTACTAAATCATCTAAATCATTGCCTAATTCAAGCTGTCGTCTTAACCTATGTGCTTCACTAGGAGTCAACTTTTCAAATTTTTTGGCAGTTTCACCCATTAATTCCAATGTTTTAGTATTAATAGCATTAAAGCGATTAAAGAATAACTCTAAAATCGTTTCTAATTTTTTATCGTCTTTCAATAGGAACACCTCCTATTTATTATTTAATATTTCATCAACACTAGGATTACTTGCTTCTATCTCTTGTATTTTTTTAGTAGCAATTTCTTCAGTTTCACCATAAATTTTCATACGATATTCTATTTTAGATAATACCCCAAGACTTACCTCACTTCTTGCTCTTGCACTTTCAGCTTCTTTATCCTCAATAATACTATCGTCAAATTGAATTACCATATCGGCAGTATCAATGTTATATTGTCCAAATTTACTAGAAGCGTAACAAATAGAATTTACTAAATCATAAATTGAACTCTCGTAACCAATTTCAAGTTTTTTCTTACGCCTAAATAGTTTTGAATTACTACTAATAACAGCAGTTGCAGTGCTTAAATTAGTTCCGTCAAAGTGATAATGGTTTTCACCAAACCCAACTTGGTTGCCTAATAGATTTAATTCGGTATTTAAAGCACCAATTTGTGAGTCTGTTCTTAATGTATCGCTATCAGTTTGTATTAAATCGTCTTTAGTAGCACCACTAGGCAATTGATAAATACTTGTATCATTTGGATCAAATACTAATCTTTGCTTACCATCATCATAGTTAAACATATCAGCACGTGCAAATATTCTTTTTCTCCCGTTATTTATTTCATTTCTAATTTCATCAAAACACAAATCAACTGACATTAAGTTATTAATTGCGTTTGCATAATGAGGTATACCAAATGGTGAATTACTAAATAAATTATTAGTTAGTAAAGGTTTAAATATACTAAACCATTTAACATTTGACATTGTATCAAATTCTTTAGCTGTATCGTCCATTTCGACTTCAATCAAATTACTATTATTGTCTCTAAATAAATGATTATATATAACATAATTTCCTTCGTCATTTAATTTATGAACAGATAGTACAATATATTTTTGCCCCTTTATGTATTCAATACTACCAAAAGCACATTCCGTTACTTCTTTATTATTCCAAGTAAGTGGGAATATCCAATCAAAATCAGTAATATCAACTCTAGTTTTAGCCTCACTTACGTCTAAAGTCATAGCATCTTCATTTTGAATAATATCATAAACACTTGTAACTGTTGCAACTGTTCCTAATGCCCCTGATTTTTCTAATGCTTGGTTGATAATTGCATATAAATCTAATTTATTAGTTAAATCATCAAATTGGTCTTGCGAATTATCATTTGTCATTGATATTTTACATTTCTCACTCCATAAAATATCAGACCAGTCTTCGCTTATTTGTTTTGCCATATTCATTGTATATCGTGTTTGAGGTATCTTATTTTTGCCATTGTAAATAAAATAATGATGAAATTTTGTATCTCCTTGATACCATGATTTCCAAGTTTCATAATAATTTTGTACTTGATCTTTTATTTCAGGATTGTAATTATAATTATCTTGTAAAAATTTTTCTAATTTCATTTTTTATTCTCCTTTTACTAAATTATAACATTAAATTAAAAATCTATCAAAATTGATTAATATTTGTCATAAAATTTAAAATGGTAACCACCCGTTGTTTTTCTTTTTCCATTGCAACAATTACTTATTTTACTTATGTTAATTTTATTTTCTAAAGAAGCTTCCGTAAGACTATTATAAATAATATTTTTTTCTATACAAATAACTTTTTTCCTATTTGGACTTATTGTTCCTTTTTTGGCATTGCTTATTTTAATTTTTGTTTCTTCTGTATGATGTTTCCCAGTCCAATATCCCTTTCTACCTTTCATTGCAATGCTTAGTTTTTTTCTAGTTTCTTCACTTACTTTTCTTCCTTTTAATTTTTCAGAGCTTATTTTACTTAATTTTCTTTTTGTTTCTTCACTAATTTTTTTGCCTTTGTGTGCTTCGCTTAATTTTTGTCTTAATTCTTTTGACATTTTCTTACCAGTAGTCCAAGGCTTATGTCCTTTTTTAAATTCAGTTTTTGGAGAATAATGCTTACCTTTACTTTTTTCACTTATTTTTTCACATATTTCTTTTGAAAGTCCATTGCTAGCATTTCCGCCTTCTAATATATTATAGCCATATTCTCTTATATTCGCTTTATATTTTTTTATAAGTTCAATTTCTTTTTGCTCGGCTTCTTCTTTTGTTAAATTTTCATATAAAACTTTATGTTCTATATTATCCCAACCATATTTTTGTATAGCATTTGTCATATAAATATTATTATCATACTTTTTGCCATTATTCCATCTATATTCTACTTTTTGTTTAGTTATCCCAATATATACTTTACTATTTGGAAATATATGTATATATACTTTGTAATTATTGTCCATAATATCTCTCCATTTCTTTTGAGATAAAATAAAGGTACTTAATGACAAGCAAGGTTTATTGTCTAGATAGACTTGCTCATCATTAAATACCTTTACTCTATCTAGACAATTTAATTATAACATATTTTATACACTTTATCAATAGTACGGTTTAATATCAGTAACCAACTTATCATAAAAACTAAATATTGAATATTCATGTGCATCAAGACTATCCACATCGTAACTATTGTCATCAAGCCGAGTATCTATTTTTCCATCTTCCCAAACTGCTTGCTTATAGGCATTAATCAAATGCTTACAATCTTTAAGTATAAATCTCCTACCTTGTGCGAAAAGTTGGCAATCTAATTCTATTCTTTCAATAATTTGTCCTTTTACGCAGTCTTGAACTTGTAAAGGAACATTATGTTGTTGTAAATACCTATTAAGTCCAAAGGTGATGACTTGTCCTAACGAGCCATAATCTGCGAACGCGTGTGTGCATTTATTATATTTTTTTACAATTTTATAATAAAATTTTACAAATTCTTCATAAAATTGTTCAGGTGTATGAACACCTTCCAATTTAACTTCATCTAAAGTCCAAACTTCCTTAAAATATGGTGTTATTCCAGTACATTTAAAAGCAGTCGAACTTTGACTTGCCCCATAGTCTATTCCAATTGACACAATTAAAAAATTAATTTTATTTCCATTTTTATCAACAGCTTCATCTCTTATGAACATGTCGGGATTATTGGCAAATTGCTTGTAAATAATTCCTTCTGCCATAACCCACAAGCCAAGTATAAAACGTTCGTAAAATACTCCACCCATTGACTGATATTGTTGTTTTAAATTGTTAAAATAATCTTCATTTTCTCTTTTTAATATTTCATTATCGTCAAAAGTAAAAGTCCATATTGCTTTTTCAATTTCGTCATTGTCAATAATCATTTCTTTAACCCAATGCGTTGGTGAATCGGGGTTGGTAGTTGCGTATAACTTGGCACCTTTAACAGATAGACGAGACAAAAGCATAGAATAAAATTCAAATGGAATTTGTGTCAATTCGTCAACATAAGCTCCAGCAAGTGTCATACCACGTATTTTGCTTTCTGCCCGTTCGTCATTAGCACCTTCTAACCATATTTTACGTCCAAATAATAAACCAATTTTTTGCGAAGTTGAATAAGTAAAGTTGTTCCCAACTAAATCTTGCAACAAGCCAAGGCAATTACGTTTTAATGAAGTAATTGTTTTGCCAGTCATTAAGAATTCGCTATTTTCAGGCATTGTTGCCACAAATATTGCCCATTTTAATAAAGAAACGTACGTTTTTCCGCTACGAACAGATCCAGTAAGCAAATTTATAACTTTATCGTCAGCAAGCATAAAATCAATTTGCTTTGGATTTAACATATCATTTATTTTTTTTGACATTATTCAATGCCTCCACTAAATCATTAATGACACCATTTGTTTTTACTTCTCCTTCATAAACAACTTTATCACGCCACTCTTTAGGTTTTCTATTTTTTAACCAAAATATTTGTGCCGTTGTATCTGGAGAAACGTGTTTAGTAATAGTTTTTTTCAAGATTCCATTTTCATAAGTCTTTTCTTCATAATCATATCCTAACGCTCTTTTTAATAAAGCATTTTCAACTTCAAAATCAACTACTTCCTTACCTTTTTTTAAGGCTTGTAAAATCTGTAAATTATCATTTTTCCAATTATAAAGTGTTTTTTCACAAATACCCATATTTGTTGCTATTTGTTTTTCAGTAAGTCCATCTCTCGCCCATGCTTCAAGCAAGGTCAGTTTATCTTGCTCAAGCCACTCGTTTACCTCACTCTTTGCCATGTTATCACCTACTTTTCTTTTAAAATTATATCACTTTTTTTGTTCTCTGTCTAATATGCCTTGCAATACTGAAAAATATTCGTATCCGTTCAAATAGTTCCAAATCTTGTCTTTTTTCCACTCTTTAAAATTTAAAGAATATACTCTCTCTTTCATATCAGAAATAAAATCGTTCCTTTCTCTTAATTCATGCCATAAAAAAGACGCTAAAGTATCTTCATATTCTTCCTTTAGCGCCTGTACATTATAAACAATTTCTTCAAAACTCCAATTAGAATCAAATTTCACATTAACACCCTCTTTTTTATCTTAAATAAAATATATCATATTTTTTTGGTGTTATCAAGTAATAAATCAACGATAATCTTACCTGCGTTTTTCTTTGAAGTAAACATAAAGTTTACATTGTATCTTTCTTTCATAGTTTTCATGATTTTTAATAATGTTTCGCCTTTTACTTTCGTTTTAGTGCTAGACCATTTCATTAAATCATTTGCATTTTTTATTTTACTGTCGCAAATAAGAAAATAAAATTGTTTACAGCCAAGTTCTTTCGCCTTGGATATTTCTCTTTTGATTCTTTCATGTTGAGTAGTATTACATAAATTTCCGCTTATTTCCTCAACATCTTTTTTCGTATCTATCAAAATAGAATAGTCTTTTATAAAACCATTGTCATATCTAATAGCCATGTAATCAGCGCTCGGTAAACCTGTACGAATCCATTGAATATTGTTTTTATCAAAATAATCTGTTATATAACTGTCGTTTTTTTGTCTACTATCTGCTAATACAAGAATGTTATTCATTTATTAGCTCCATAAATTTTCGGCTGCTGCAGATGTTTTGTTTCCAATTAATTCAACACTATTAATCTGTGGTTTATTATCTAATTTATTATAGTCATTTGTTCCACCACCATAATAATTTCCCTCTTGAATAATTAATGTTTCATCTTTTCCGTCAAGAATATCAATTTTTTCATCGCACATTGAATCAACCTCACTTTTCTACCTTAATAACAAATTAATTATACCAAAAAAATACGATACAGTCAAAGTATCGTATTATCATCTAATAAATCATTTAATAGATTAAATTTTTTATCTCTTGATAATTTATCATCACAAGCATAAACTATGTAATTACTTTTATCTTTCAATAATTTTCTGCTTGCCAATAATAATTCAAATGCACTAAATTTATGTGCCTTGTCAATATCTTTGTATCCTTTTTCTAAATCAATATAATAATCATTACCTAAAAACTTTTTTGTTTTCCTATCGGCAATTATATATTTCATTTTTCCTCCAAAAAATTTAATCGGTCAAACTCATAGCAACAAACTCACCGATTTTTTTAAAAAGTTATATGAAAGGCGTTTTTATAAGATGATCTATGCTATTTTTAATATTTTTATTTTTTCGCCTTTAATTCTTTTATCTCTTTTTTTATAACTTTTGATTTTTCTAATAGTGATATTTTTTCTCGTTGCAATTTTATTATCTCATCTTTTAATGTGTTTATCTCTTCTAAACTAGAATTATAATTATTTTTGATTCTGTTAAACTTTCTTTTGTATTTTTGTACGTCAACTAAATTTTTCATAGTTTTAATTATTTTCATATTCCTTTTTTATCCTTTCATACATATTATTAACTTTTTTTACAAATTCGTCAACTTCAATATTCATGTTCAATAAATCGTTCGATAATTCATAAATGTTTTTTATTAAAATGCTTTCGCTTTCTTTTTCGTTGTACAATTCTATAAGTTGCTGTTGATATTTTTCAAAATTATTCGGAATCGGTTCGACTTCTATAAGATATTTTAAATATTCTATTATTTTGTATTTGTTTTTGCATACGTTAAACATCATGACAACATCAAAGGTTTCATATTTTTTATAAAATGCTTTCATAAATTGCCACAATCTTTGATTTCTTATAAAATGTTTATCTTCTAATTTTAGATTCTTCATTAATTCGGGCTTTTGTAATAAACATGATAATATATTTATTTCTAAGTCGTAAAGTTGATTCATTTACTCATCTACTTTCTCAACTAAATCTGCTTTTATTAAATCGTATAAAACATCGAGTCTTATGTCGCCATATCTTACAAATTGTTCTGATAATATTTCTTTTGTTTCTTTATCAAATAGTAATTCTTTATAACCCCATATAAAATCTTCTTCATCCATATCACAACCTAATTCTTTTAAATCAACATTATCACGAATTTTTAACATTATTCCATCTCCTTAAAACTGGTTTATTTTCTTTCATTCTTTTACTATTTAATATTTTCATATTTTCAAACCTACCATTTTTTAATGCCCATTGTGTATTTTGTTTATGAGTACACCATTCCAAATTTTCTACACAATTATTTTTCTTATTACAATCAATATGATTTACGCAAGAATAATTATGTATATTTTCAATAAAAGTTTCTGCAACTAATCTATGAACTTTTATTGCTTTTCTTTTTTTATTATTAGATAAAATAACATACATATACTCATTTCTATCTTCATATTGTTTTAATATCCATTTTTTATTTTTGTATCTTTTATCATTACTTCTTGAAAAGCTTATAACAGTTCCATTAGTTCCAATTTTATATAGTCCTTCATAATTTTTTATATCTTTAAATATTTCTTTCATTACTTGCACCTCCTTTATGTCATTTATTTAAACAAAAAAGATTTATACAAGCACTGGTATTTATGTCTAGTAAGCACCAATGCTTATATAAATCTTCTTTGCTTACTAGACAATATAATTATAACATATATTAATAAAATACTCAATCTTTTATTTTTAACATATTTACTCCTCATTCATATTTTCTAATTCTTGTTTTATTTTTTCTTTTGTATTTGTCTTTATGATTTCTTTTATTTTATTATTTGTTTCAGTAAATTCTTTTTCAGTAATAATTTCCTTTTCATATAACAATTGAGCTATTGTTGCTATATTTGATTGTATCTCTATTTGCAATTTGGCTTCATCAGTATTTAAATATTCTTCAACATCTTTTTCATCATATTCCATTTTATTCATCTCCTATCTTATAATTTAATTTCATCAATTAACATTAAATAAAAGTCTAGTTGTTTCTTTAATTGTTCTTCATTTAATTTTTTAGTCATTGAGGAATGAAATACTACTTCCTTTTCTTTTATAATCATAACGTGATTATTTGACGCCTGTGATATTGTATAGCCTTTGTATTTTATTTTCATATCTAATTTCCTATCTTATAAATTGATTTATTATATTTAAAACATTTATTATTAAACATAAAATTAATGTCTTTTCTAATTCACCACGTACAGCACTAATTATTTGAATAATCAATAATGAGAGCATAATAATTGTGATTGTTAGTTTTATATATACCATATTTATTTCTCCATCCTATAACAATTATTTTCAAATTGTTCATGTGTTAAAATTTTAATTGTATTTAATTCAAATGCTTTTTGTAAATCTTTAATATTAAGTTTCCATGATAAATTATTAAAATATATTATTCCATTTTCTTTATCAATTTGTTTAACTTCCAATATATGTAGAATATCATGTTTAATTAGGTCATGTTTTTCAATTAAATCTATAATATTATGACTTGCTTTTGTTTCGTTACCCTTTAAAAATGGTTCACTATTATAAAACTGCCCACTTAATCCAAATTCTTCAAAATTATCATTAGATACACTTGTAACTTTGCCAATTTCACCTAAATCAGTTCTAACATACATTCCTACTTCTAATTTCATTTTATTTCACTTCCTTATCAATCAATACCAATCATTGCCATTTGCTTCTTTTAATCTTTTTATAGTTGGCAAATAATAATGATGTTCTTCCATTTCGTCTCTTGTTCTTTCATTAGGTTTATTAAAACTTTCAAACCAACTAAATCCATGAGAATAAACATATAACCAAATTGTATTTTCATCAGTTCCACAAATATCATCTTCGTAAATTATTTCAAAATCACAACCTGCTTTTAATAAAGCATAACATTCACCTAATTGACATTGTGCTGATTCACTATCTCTATCGTTCCATTTAATTTCAGGAACAAATGCTGACTCACAAATTGCTATTAATTCTTTTCTAGTATATTTTTTCATTTTTACCTCTTTCTAATATTTCTTTGTGTTTCATTAAAATATCTAAATATTTTATATCTTGTGTTTTATTAAATTGATTTGTTAACCATATTTTGAAAGCCTCTTCTTTAGTGGTTTTTTCTTCTAATTGATGTTTTAGATCTTTATTTTCTTTAATTAATCGATTAATAAAATCTCTTGTTTTGTTTTGAGCATTGCCAACAAACACATATTCTTTATTCATCTACACATCACCTATTTCTAAATACTCTAATAGATTTGAATAACAATCATTGCACAAATTACATAACTTTATATAGATTCCATTTTCATATTTTCCTAAGCCTGTCCTTTCATTTCTAAATGGTGTAGATTTTCCACACTTACAACAATGATTAACATTTTTTTGTATTTCTAATGATACATATTCTCTTAATTCTTTATCACTAATTTTATTGATATATTCTTTATTCATCTAACCACCCTAAATCTCTGCATTTGTTATATATTGCTTGTAATTCTTTCATTGATAAATTCATTTGTGCATTTGCTATTTTACATATTTTACCTAGTTTTTTAGAATATAATTCTTCATTTTCTACTTTGGCTTCTACTTCTTGTATTTCTATTTCAATTGTTTTGCCTAAAAATTTAAAGTCTGTAAAATTAATATATTTATATCTTACTTTTCCACCATTTTTAACTTCTTCTTTTAATTCTTCATAGTCAAGTATTTCGTCGACTTTTCTATAAGTTTTTCTAAATATTGCAAATGGTTCTATTTCTTCCCATCCTAAATCTTCCAATGTAATATCTTTATTCATCATTTATCACTCCATTTCAAATATACTTAATTGTTTTCCACTATTATTAATAAGTTTTTAACTCATATTCTATGAAGTTATTATATTTTTTAATAAATATGATAAAATAATACCTACCAAACCAGCGCTTATCATTTACAACTTTTATTTTATTTATATAAAATCCTTTTTCTTTCATTTTTTCTAATCTACTAGGAAGTAAAAAACTATTAAAACATTGATTATTTACTAAAAATGCGATTCCTTTTTCAGCTACTTCACTAGCTTTTAATAGAAAATATTTTGCATGGCTGTATGGTGGATTTCCTATAATCCAATCAACTTTTTTATTCCATTTATAGAAATCATTTCCATCTTCTAATTCACACTCGTATTTTTCTTTGCATTTAACTTCGTTATACCACACTTTATTTGATCCACTTCCAGCATCTAAAACAGTATCATTTTTACATATTGGAATAAGAAGCAATAAATCCTTTACCATTTCAGGTTTTGTATAATGATTTTCTATGTTTTTAGGTTTAATATATTCTTTCACTATCATCATCCCTTTTTTAAAAATTTATTTTGTTATATTTCTCAATTCTTGTAATTTATTTAAAACTTTAATTTTACAGCTATAACAATTACAATAAATTTGTGGTGTTGGGTGTTCCATTTCTTTTTTAAAATCTTCTTCAAGCCACTTTTCAAATTCGGTTAAAATATTATTTAACCTTTGATGTTCTTCTTCGTCATAACAATGGGTTGTTCCTTTTAAAACTGCTTTTAAACCTGCATTTTCTTCTTGTAAATTTAAAATGTATTTAACAACTTCAATTTGTGGAAAACAGTTTAACATTTTTGTTATTTCTTCTTCACTCATCTTTACCACTCTTTCAATAATATTCCTAAAATATTTTTTCTGACATTTTCTTCATTACCAACATTTTCAAAATTTTCACAAAATCTATTACTATCAAGATAATCACATATTTCATCTCTAATTTTTGCGTATGTTTTTATTATTTCTTCATTTTTTTGTTGTAATTCTTCAATAATTGGCATAATTTTACTAAGATGCATACAGTCTTGACATATACCTCCTATTTTATTTTCAATTTCACTCATCTTTACCACCTTTATTTAATCTTTTTAATAGTTCTTCAATAAGTTGCTCATCAGTTGCTTCATTTAATTTAATATAATTTTGAATTGGTTTATCTTCTTTCATAATAATAATCCTATCGGCACAATCTGATGAAGTTGCTTCAATTATTTTAACAATTTCCCAACCATCATAGTTTTCTATATCGCTAGCGTATATATATTTATATTCTTTCATTTTTTACCACCTTCATTAACAAAATCTAGGACTTCTTGAAATGCTATATATTTTCCAACTAAACAATTATAATCTAATTCATTTATATCGGCAGGAACTACTTCATATTCTTTTATCTTATCTTCAAGCCATGAAATAAGTTGTTGTTTTTCATTTTCATATTGTTTGTTTAATTTAATCAATTCAGGGTTTAACATTTCAATTAAATCATTAGGTGTTAATTTTTCTATTGTTTCAAGTGTAGGTTCATAGTATGGTTTATTTTCAGTTTCATAACATTCACTACTATTTGGACATCTATCAGTTTTTCTATGATAGCAAGTATCACAATTTCTTATCATTTTATTTTTCCTCCAACTTTTCTATTTCTTGTTTAATTACATAGATATCAGTAGACGAAGTTTCTTTACCATATCTTGTTAATATTTCACATATTTTTAATAATATTTTTGTTATTAATAAATCAAATTTATTCATCTTTATTCTCCAACTTTTCTTTAGCTTCTAATTTTTCTACATAATAATCAAACATAATTTCATTTTTATCTAATTTTTCTACTATTTTTCGTTGATTTTTAATAAGTTGATTAATAATAGGTATAAATATATTTTTTTCTTTACTATTTAAAGTATTGTAAGCATTTGTTTTTGTATTGTATATTTGTTTCCCATTATGCTTTATTTCTTCTATATCTTCCCACTCGCTATTTTCTTCTGATAAAATTTCAACTGTATCATTTAAACATAACTCTAATTTATAATTATATCCTAACAGATTACCTGTTTTTTCTTCTTCATATACATTTGCTTTATATATATTTGATTGCGTATTTAATTTATATTTTCGTCCTTTATATTTTATATTCTTTGGTGCATTATTATTATATAGTCTTTGTAATAGTTCCATCATTGTTATTTCTTTATTTTTCATAACTATTCTCCTCTCACATAAAATTGTTTACAGTCTTTACTTTCAAAAAATTCATCAATTGTCATGTTTCTGCATTGATTCACTTTTCTTGTTCCACATTCATAACCAAGACCTAGTCCAATCATAAATGTTCCAACAATTGCGATTAAAAATGCAAATCTTCTCATAAAATCACCTTCCTTTTATTTAATAATATCATAGTACAAACACCATGTCAATATAAAAATGATATTTATTTTATATTATTATTATATTAAAACTTACATAAACTTACATAAAACTTACTAAAAACTTACCACGAAACCGTTGATATACTTAAGAAACTTACGAAACTTACCTTTTTTTTCTATATACACTTCATATAAGAAAAAAACATTTTTTTATTTTTATATATATATGTGTATTTACCCAAAATTTTGCAAGTTTGTAAGTTTTTGTTGATATATAAAGGTTTGCGAAGATTTTTTCGTAAGTTTTTGGTAAGAAAAACTTACAAATTATGTAAGTTTGAGCCTTACATAAGTTCCTTTTTCTTTTCTAACAGTAGTTTGATGAGTGAATCTTCCTGTAGAATTTTTTTCTAAAAATCCTGTTTCCGCCCACTCTTTTTTTACTGTATTAAACTCAAATCCTCCTTTTTGCAACTCTCGATACAATATTTGAGCATTTATCGTGCAATACCACTCGTCTTTTATTCCCCAACACTCTCCATAATTGTTTTCATCAAATCTCTTTGAATTTGCGTTTATTATGGAGATAATATATTCTTTTGCTTTAATTGATGTTCTTATATCGTTTTTATCGTTGATATATTCTACAATATCTTCCACTTGCAAAATATAGTCATCTTTAAAAATACACTCATTTGCTAGTTCGTTCGCTATTAATAAACTTGCTAGTGAACTTGCTTGTTTGTCAGTAGCGTTCGTCTTTTCTAATATTTCATTAAGTTTTTCTTTAAATCTGTCAAATATCTTTTCAAATCCAATTTCTTTTATGTATTTGATATATTCACGTCCAGCGAATCCATAATTTTCTTTTATAACCTTTGCTATATCTTGACCGTTTTCAATTATCTTCTCTCCAATTTCTATATCAATAACACGATTGTAAACTTGCTCTCCTGCATTTTCTTTTACTAACTTATCATTGCTAGTAAATAAGAAATTGTTAAACCACACCTTAACTTCTTTCGCTTGGCTGTTTTTATTAAGCCTTCCTTTTTCTGTTCCGTTGCATAAATCCATAACCAAACTTTCCAAATCAAGGTATTTAGATCGTTTTACAATTTGCAATTCATCAAAATAGCAAGTAAAGTTTCTCATAAAACTAGCAACCACAGAATAATAGTTTTGCGTGTTATTGCTTGATAATCTTAAATAACCTATTTCAGGATTGCCCCAAATTGACATTGCTATCATGCAAGATAAAGTCTTACCATTGCCACTCAAAGAACTCCATAAGTTTACCATATATGGTTGTAAGTTTAGTTTTTCAAGTAATGGGCTTGCTAAAGTCACTGCCATAAGCAATTTTATTATTTTATGTTTTCTTAATTCGAAGACTACCTCTTTCCATTTATCATAGTTTCCTTTGCTTCCGATTGCTTTATATATATTCTTAAATTCAGTAGCACCGTCAAAGATTCCATGACTATCATAGGGAACGAAATCATTTTCTTTCCATCCGATATGAGAAATACTATCAAGTTTTTTAATATTGTTTATATTCATTATTTCATTGAAATAATTTATATAATATCTCACGTTCTCGCTAGTGACGTCCAATCCGTCATCACTCAATAATAATAACTTTTGATTTATCGATAACTGACTTTTGTCTACGATTAGTTCTTTCCACTCGTCTTCTTTGTAAAATATTATTTTAACTTTTTCTTTTCCTGTGTCTTCATTAATGTATCGTTCTACAGGTATAACAGGAATATAACTAAATTTCGTGTTGTATTTATCAGTTATTCCGTCAATTTTGCAAGTATAATTTCCCCATTTGAAATTTTCGATTTCGTATTTACTTTTTGGTAAACTATAATTATCTTCCAAGGGCATTTTTTCTTTCAACAATTTTTTATATTTTTCCAATGTATCCTTGAATCTTTTTTCTAAACCATATTTTTTTGCCTCCAAAAACAACTGATTTTCTTTTTCAATCCTTTTAAATTCATTCAAAGAAAGAAGTTCCGTAAATGTTTTTTCGGCAAATAGTTCTTGCTCTGACATTTTATTCTCCTTTCTTTTTAATCGGATTCAATATTATTTTTCCGTTGTTTTTGATAGTCATATAAAAATCTCTTCCAAATTTATCAATATAAAATTTAGGAATAATGATTCTATTTTTGTTTTTTTCTGCCTTCTTAAAAAACGTAATCTCCATTGTTTCACCTCCATTATCATTAAAATAATTATATCCCCCAATATTCCCCCCTGTCAATATTTTTTCAATAAAAAAAGCAACTTTCTGTTGCTTTACATTTTTTATATTTCAAAAGGAATATCATCTTCGCTTATTTCTACAGAATCTCCAAATAAATTCTTTGCTGTATTTATGCTAGAATTGTTTTTTTTGTTTTTATATTCTTCATATTCAACATAAGTTCCGTCTAATAGTTTTACTCTCGGAATCTTTACATTATTCAATTTATCAAGGCTTCTAAATTGTACTAACTTAGTAGCAGTTTTTACATTTCCTTCATTATCTTCATATTCTTCTAGTCCATAAACTCCACAAAGTTTTTTACCTATCAATGTTTTTTCATCAAAGTTCCAAGTATAGCCTGGATTGGAATTTTCTACGCAAGTAGTAAATCCTTTAAACATTGCAACACAATTGTCATCTTCTTTTAATGAGATATATTTTATACTTGCATTTGCCCATTTTTTGTCCATGCTAGGATTACTATCAAACTGTTTTTGATAAAATCCTGCTTGCTCATCATTACCAGCAATGTCAACTTCAACTCTTAATGATTGATTTCCTGTCAATCCTGTGTAGACATAAGCATTTTTTATAACTACTTCATGTCCTCCTAATTTTAAACTTTCATAATCTCCTGTGTTTGCTTGAACACTATCCCAATTTTTTGGTTTTTCCATTATTTATTTTCTCCTTTCGTATTTGCTTCTGAATGATCTAAATATTTTATATATTTTATTTCAGTTTTAGGTATTATGTATTCTTCTATTTTGAGATAACTATTACTTTCATTTAAACTTGATAACATAACTTCTCTAGAAATAAATATGTTTTTAAATATTAATTGTTCACCATCTAATAAATTAACTATATAATTATACATTTTATTTTTCCTCGCTTTCTTTTTTATTTTCATAAATACTTAAATGAAATTTATTTTCTTTATATGGTTCTATTTCTACTGTATAATCATTTGTTAATAATATTTTACATATTTTTATTGTTTGATTATAATCAGTCGTTATTGTTGTAATGAAATTTTTCATTATTCTGCTTCCTCATTTTCTTCTTTATCTAATTCATAATATTCACGTACAACTTTATCAAATTCTTTTAAATCATTAGGCATTTCAGATGATTCAAACATACCTATAGGCGTTTTTACACAATCTTGCCCGTTTGATTTTAATAAAAATTTATAATTTCCGTTGTCATTTACTACCCTGATTACAATTGTAAATAGCCCTTGAAAATTTATTTTTTCATCTACCATTTTACCAATTGTTTTTGGTTTGATGTTTCCGTCTTCATCTACGTCTTCATGCCAAAATAGATATATTGTTTTTCCACCTTCAACATCTTTTAAACCACTTTTTATTTTATTTCCGTTAGTGTCATATTTTCCTTCTACTAATATATCATTATTAACTGCCATGTTAGTAAATTTTTGATAACCTGTCTGTGTTGCTGTTCTAACAAATTCTCTAGTTATTAAATAATTAGCATCATCTATAACAATTGTTTTCTTTTTACTTGTATTTGCTGCTGTAAAAATCTTGTCGTAATTATCTGTGACTAAATATTTAAAATTATTTTTAAATGGTAATTCCTTTCCTAAAACATTTATAATTCCTACTTCATCATTTTTAAAATTTCTTAATGAAGCAGATTTACCAGCCCCACTTTTACCTATAACTAAAATAACTACACTTTTTTTATTTTCCATAAAATTTCTTTGTCTTCTCCTTTCTAAAATCATTTCAACTTCATTTTTTAAATAAGGTATTTCGATAATTTGATAATTATCATTTAATTCGCTAAACCATACAATAAACATATCTTCTAATTTTAGATTAGTATATTTTTCAAGTAAATATTTATAGATAGACAATTGTATAGCATAGTGCGTAATCTTTGTATCATCTAATTTGTGTAGAGGTACTTTCATTTTTGGTATTTGCTTTTTTTGACTTTTATAATATTTTTCTGTTTTGTACATATCGGTATTTGTTTTATAATCAATCATTACCAAGCCACCTGTTAATTTGTTAATAAACAAACTATCAACCGCAGAAGCAATATCATATTCATTGTCTTTAGAGCCAATTACATATTCGTTAGCGACAAGTTCAAATTTATCTTTAAAATTTTCATAAAAATCTTTTTCTTGTTGAAATATCCTCTGTAAGGCTATTTTCGTGGCTTCTGACAGGTTTTTATCGTCAAATAGTATATTTGTACCACTAAACATATTTTGAACGTTCTCGTGGCAAATACTTCCCTTTAAGCATGATTGCTCATTTGTGGTTTTCCATTGCTCTAAAATTTCCTCAATTGATTTACCATTTTTTTCAGCGACTCGGCTTGCGACTTCTTCTTCATTAAAAGGTTGTACATAATCTTCAATTAATTTAGTGACCGATATTCCAACTCGCTTTCCTTTATATTCGTAATGATGGTCGCTTTCATAAAAGGCAAAATCTTTTAATACCTCTAACTCTTTTAAATATTCTTCCTTTGTCATCTATTTGTTCCTTTCAAAAAATTCCGAAAGTGCTAATTTTAAAACCGCATTTTGAGATATACCCTTTTTTTCTGCGTATTCCTTTAATTTATCACGCAATTCTTTATTAAAATATGCGCAAAAAACGTCGTTCATGACTTACCTCCTTTCGAATTAAAATCTCTTAATTCTTCCGTTATTTCTTTTAGTAATTTTATAATCGTTTCATAATATTCTTTTTCAGCATTTGACATATTAATTTTCCTCCCAAAGGATAATCAAGGTTAAAATTTGTCCTAGGACAATCCAAAACCACCCTAAAAGGACAAGTGCAATCTTTAAACCGTCTTTGTTAGATAAACACGTGACATTTCTTAAATTCATATAAACAATAAATCCTGTAAACAACACTAGCAAAGTGATCGCAACTTTTACCCATCTCTTTAATCTTCTTTTTTTCATTATATTCCTCCTTTCTTATAATACTATATTATCATTTTTATAATATAATGTCAATATAATTTTAATATAATTCTAATATAATTTACATATAAAAAAGACACTCATTTTTTTGAGTGCCATTTTTTATTATTTTATCTCAATTGCTTCAATTTGTAGTGATTGCCCTACTGTTCCAAGGGTTGCTGTTCCATCAGCTTTTGTCCATGGTGTCCAACCTGTTTTTGCTATGTGAACTCGATATTGGAAATCACCTTTCAAGCATAAATCTTCAAGTCGTTTTGATTGTCCTGTAGTTCCAATAACAGTATCTTTTGTGATTTTACCAAAATCTTTCCAACCAATACTTTCAATATGTGCTTTTGCGTAAACTTCCATATCAGTATCAATTTTAATTGCTTCAAGTCGTAGTCCTTTTCCTGT